>CADBUN010000148.1 GCA_902797825.1 uncultured Ruminococcus sp.
GAGAAAGGGATTCGAACCCTTGGTCCCTTGCGGGATCACTAGTTTTCAAGACTAGCTCCTTAAACCACTCGGACATCTCTCCATAAAGCATATAAAATTCTATCATAATTGAGTAGAAATGTCAAGCAGTTTCGATATTTTTTCATATTCAGCATCATATGGATGATGATTCAGAATCGAAAGCGGCAGTCCGTGAGAACTGCCGCTTGATTCGTATGACAGGCAGGGAAAACGGTACAGGGGATTTCGTTTGTACGCTTATTCTGTTTTCACATAAACCCCATAAACATCTGTTGTGAATAATCCCGCAAAACCTTGTTGTCGGGCATTCGTAAGTTGTGTTTCCGGCTATACAGTTTGCGCGGTGTCAGCGTGCACGCGCGCATTGCTGACGAACATGAGGATTACATCCTGTCGGGGCAGGTGATGCAGAACATCTCGAGCACGTTTTTGATGACCGTTTTGGCGGCGATGCACAGGCTCAGCCTTGCCTGCATCAGCTTTTCGTCGTTGCATTTGACGCGGCAGGCGTTATAGAACTTGTGGAAGCAGGTGGCGACGTTGGTGACATACCGGGTGATCTTGGTCGGATCATAGTCGCGCGCCGCGGCAATGATTTCGCTGTCAAACGAAGAAAGCAGGTGGATCAGCTCGACTTCTTCGGGAGCGCCGAGCAAGCACAGCTCGTCCTCCGTGCAGGTGCGTGCGGTGATCCCCTCCGCTTCCAGATTGCGCAGGATCGAGCAGATACGCGCGTGGGCGTACTGGACGTAGTAAACGGGATTCTGGCTGTCCTGCTGGATCGCGAGGTCGAGGTCAAAATCCATCTGAGTAGTCGCTTCACGGGTGTTGAAGATGAAGCGCGCGCTGTCAACCGGTACCTCATCGAGCAGGTCGCGCAGCTGGATCGCCTTGCCGGTACGCTTTGACATCGTGACGATCTGTCCGTCGCGGACAAGCTTGACGAGCTGCATTAAGAGAATGTCGAGATCGTCTCCGTGATAACCGACGGCGTCCATCGCGCCCTTGAGACGCATCACATGACCGTGGTGATCGGCGCCCCATACGTTGATGAGCTTCTCGAAGCCGCGGTCAAATTTGTTCTTATGATAGGCGATATCGGCGGCAAAGTAGGTGGGGTTGCCGTTGCTTCGGATCAGCACATCGTCCTTTAATTCCAGCTTGTCAATCTCTTCCTGCGTCTTACCCTTCTTCAACAGGATCTCGGTGCAGACGTCCTTATTCTTATACCAGATCGCCCCATCCTTCTCGTAGGTCAACCCCTTGGCGGTCAGCGTATCGACGACCTTCCTGACCGCGCCGCTTTCGTGCAGGGTGCTTTCCATGAACCAGTTGTCAAAGTTGATCTTGTACTTCGCCATATCCTCCTGCATCCGGCGGATGTTGCGGGGGAGGGCAAAGTCAACCAGCGCCTTGCGGCGTTCCTCGGGGGATACACCGGTCAGACTGCCGCCGAAGTTTTCCTTGAATTGCTGTGCGCGTTCGGTGATATCCGCGCCCTGATAGCCGTCCTCGGGGAAGGGGAAGCTTTCGTCAAACAGCTGCATATAACGCGCTTCCAGAGAAGCCGCGAATCTCTCGATCTGATTACCGGCGTCGTTGACATAGAACTCGCGGTAGGCTTGGAAGCCTGCCTTTTGCATCACTGCCGCCAGACAGTCGCCCAGCGCGCCGCCTCTGGCGTTGCCCAGGTGCATCGGACCGGTGGGGTTGGCGGAGACGAATTCGACCATGACCTTCTTGCCCTGACCGAAGTCGCTTTCGCCGTAATGCTCGCCCTCGCGCTCGATCTCCTGCAGAACGGCGGCAAAATAGGTTTTATCGAGGAAGAAGTTGATGAAGCCGGGACCTGCGATCTCGTATTTTTCGATAAAAGAATTTTCGAGATTAAGATGCTCGAGGATGATCTGTGCCGCCTTGACGGGAGCCATGCGGAAGGTACGCGCGCCTGCCATCGCGATATTGGTGGCGAGATCGCCGTGGGAGCGGTCGGCAGGCTCTTCGATGACGAAGCCCGGCAGCTCGCCCGCAGGCAGCTTGCCTTCGTCCATGGCAGCCTTAACGGCGCGTTCGATTTGTGTTCTCAGGTTTTCGGTAACTTTCAGATTTGTTTTTGACATAGAGATTTTCCTTTATATAAATTGTATTGGTAACAGGATGAATAAACCGATGCCCGGGACAGCCGCTGAACTGACGACCGTCACAGAGAGGGGAGAGGGTTACGTTCGGCGAACGAGTCCGCTGTGCTTGTCCCATCCCTCGGTCAGCTTTCTTAACCAAAGGGCATCTAGGCTGACTGTTTTTCTTTGATAGAAATATGAAATTCGTTGTAGCTGACGACAGTACGGTTGAAATCCAGCTGATACGCGGCTGTGATCTCGCCGCCGCTTTGATCGAGCCGTGTGTCGATATCATCGGTAAAGATGCCGATGAACATCTGTCCCATCGGCGTTTGATACAGGCATTCATGCCGTTTGCCTTGTTCAAGGATCAGGTGTGAGCTCATCTCGCCCTGACGGTCGATCGAGAGTACGCCGCGCTCCAGGGTGACGGTGGTATCGGTTCGCTTGGCAGGGACGTCCTCGCTGTACTCCGGATAGACGATCGTGATTTTTTCCTCTTCGATGACCATATCCCCGGCGGTGATGACTTCAATTTGATCCTGCTCACCGTCTACGGTCTGCTTGCCGATCACGGTGATGATGTATTTTTCTTTCATCAGTATTCCTCGATGTTGATGTGTTCTACGTGGTTTTGGGGACTGTTGCTCAAGAACAGCCCGGCGTATTTTTCAAAGTCGGCAGGGGTGTCGCTGACATAGTAATGCGCGTCTCCCTGATGCTCATCTGTGCGGAGCAAGCCGGCTTCGCTGAGCAGCTTTTTGGTATAGATCGCGGTCTCCTTGCCCGAGTCGATCAGCGTCACGCCGCTGCCCATCTCGCGGCGGATCGCCTCTGCGAGCAGGGGGAAGTGGGTGCAGCCCAGGATGATAACGTCCACGCCGCTTTCCTTGAACGGCGCCATGTAGCGGCGTACCATCAGCTGAACCAGCTCGTCGTCCGGATCAACCAGTCCGTTTTCAACGAAGGAGACGAAGAGCTGACAGTGCTGCTCCAGTACCTCAAACTCGGGATGCTTCTCGCGGATGCGGCGCTTGTAGCTGTGAGAGTTGATCGTAGCGGCGGTGCCGATGACGCCGATCCTGCCGTTCTTGGTCATCAGCATTGCGGTATAGCAGGTGGGGTTGACGACGCCGGTATAGGGCAATCCGAGCTCTTCGCTGAGATCGGGCGCGACCGAGCTGACGGTACCGCAGGCGGCGACAATGATCTTCACGCCCATCTTTTTGAGAAAGCGCGCGTCTTGACGGGCATATTTATTGATGGCGTCACGGCTTTTGCTGCCGTAGGGAACACGTCCCGTATCGCCGAAGTAGATGATATCCTCATTCGGCATGATCTTTTGGATCTCGCGGACGGCGGTCAGACCGCCGAGCCCCGAGTCAAAGATGCCGATCGCGTTTTGTTTGGTGTTCATATAACTAACCTCGTTTATCAGTTGAGCATATTATTCAGTGGCAAGTGACCGGTGACCAGAGAATCAATCGTCATTGCGAGGCTCGAATCGCGAGCCGTGGCAATCTCAACCGATTATCATAGCGGTAAGCGGCGAGTTGCCGGTGATCAGTAGGAAATTGTAGGGACGATCACTGATCGTCCGCACGGCTGGAACGCTTGTGTCCGATCCTACGCTTTCGATCACAGCAACACTGGCTTCTCCGGCAGCCGGTGATTAGGAATCCGGGTGAGGGCGGAGCCCTCCCTCCACCATTCACCATTCACCGTTAACCGTTAACCGTTAACCGTTAACCGTTAACCATCATCCTGCCTCGTGCCGATGGCACATATCTATACATTATATATATTAGCACAATATACCTTGTCTTGCAATAGTTAAAATTCTGCTTGCATTATTGACGGGAATCATGTATAATACCTTTAACTATGGTAATCGGTTTGATGACGGGGCTGACCGGGCGGTTGCTCCTCATCACGATTCGGAAAAGGACTGATTTGATGCTGAATGAAGCGTTTACCCATATTAGCGAAAAGGTAGAGGCAGCCTTACAGCCCCAGGGCTTTACCCGCGCGAAGATCACTTCTGCCGACGAGAACGAGCTGGTTTCGCTGTTCACCTCCGAGAACATGGCGTATTCCGTGATTTATTATAAGGATAAGCACCATACCCTCCTGCGCGAATGCGCGATGACAGACGACGGGCCCGACAATAACTGGAAAACGCTGGCAACCTGGATGTTCGATCCCGAACACGATACGATGAAGGAAGCGAGCTCCATCGCCAACGATTTCTGTGACGCGCTCTCGGCGCCTTCTGCCGTTAAGAAGGCGAAGCAGGCAAAGAAAACCAAGAAGAGCGACGACGGTAACGCCGATCCGCTGTTTCTTTCTAAGCGCTTCATCACGCTGTTCCCAGAGCTGAAGGACGAGATCCGTGAGGAGCAGGATTGCTACTATCCCTTCCGCGGCGTGACCTTTACGAGAGCGAGTATCGTGCCGCGCGTCAACAAGCTGGTGCATGAGGGCAGGGAAGGCGAGCTGAAAAAGCTCGGCAACATCCTGAGCACCCAGTATACCAACGGCGACGCCGACACCCGTTCGATCATCACCATCGTCATCCTCAACAGCATCCCCGAAGCGGATGAAGCAAGGATCGAGGAACACCTCGGCGATAACCTCAAGAAGGCGTTCACCTACGCGAAGAAATACCGCAACAAGACCGTCAAGCCCGAAAAGGAGAAGAAAAAGAAAAAGACGATCGCCCAGCGCCTCGAGGGGATGCAGCGGTAAGGTGTTTGGGACAAGGAATCTCAATCTCTGACGGTTTATCGGCGACCGCCGACCGGTCGCTGCTGTAACATAAAAAAATTACGGACAAGCTCTTGACGAGTTGACAGTATTGTGATATACTGTTAATTACCTCGTATAGGGGCTTGTTTTTTGTGCCCGTTTTTATGAGCATGAATGACCGATATTCCCTGCCCGGACGCTTCTGCGTACAGTGCCGGGGATCGAAAGCGGACGCGCACGCGCTCCCCGCCCCTTTCAGAACGGTTTTCCGCTTCTGTCCTTTTGAGGGAGGCTTAATACCGGTTTTGTTGTGAGAACCGGTAAATTTGTTCCGAATATTACGGGAGGTGCCGAAATGAGAGTAAAAATCACAATGGCTTGCACCGAGTGTAAGCAGCGCAACTA
>CADBUN010000149.1 GCA_902797825.1 uncultured Ruminococcus sp.
CGAACCCGAAGCCGTTCTTGATCGAAGGGGTGGAAGCATTATAATAGATGTTGCCGATTCTCTTGCCGTTTGCGGTAGTACGCGTACCGGTAATCGGGAACATCTCTTCCGGATTGAGGATATCGCCCTCATCGGGATCATACGGATCCGCCAGTTCAAGGATAGCGGAATCATAGGTCTGGGTGCCGTTGATGGAACCGATCTTGCCGTATGCGGAAGTATCCAGCGTCGTATAGACGGTGAAGGTTTCGCCGACAGCATATTCCTGCGTCTCGGTATGACCATCGAGCGCAGTAATGGTGACGGTAGCTTTTTCAACGGGCGCTGCGCTTGTTGTGACGATGGCGCCGGAAAAAGCCGACAGAACCAATACCGCAGCAAGCAGCAAACTAATTAGTTTACTCGTCTTTAGCATTCGTATTTCCTCCTAAAAAATTTTGCTAAATATACTTTTAGCCAATTCTAAGCAATTACATTATATTTCAAGTCCAGAGTTATTACCAACAACAATACTGTAACCTTTTTGTCCATTTTGTAACTTTTATTTAACCTTTTGTAATTATTTTGTAATATTTTGATGATCTTGGTACGATTTGTCTTTTTCGCTTCACTTTTTTGTCACTGATACAGCGGCTTTTGTCGATAATCGCTGACGGACAGACCGTTCGATACCGCGCAATCAAGGGAACATCTTGTAGGACAGCGCGTAGACTGCCACAACATACATAAAAGCGGTTACAAAATGTAACCGCCTTTCAAGTCATATACAGAATTTGTCTGATCGTATGAGCCCGATGCCGCCTGCCATAGGGATCGCCGCCCTGAATCGCCGCTCAGTCGATCTCGCTGACGATTTTTTCGGGCGGAAGCTCCAGCACCTCGGGATGCTCCAGATACTTCTGGAACCTGCGGAACGCAAGCCCCAGGATGTTGCCGGAGGCAGTCCGGTCATCCGTCACGATGCCGAGCGGCAGACAGCGCTCAAAGATCACCTCGCCCTTCTTGCGGACGGGCACCTCGCGCAGGTTGCCCATCGCCAGGCTGATGGAGACGGTACCGAAGTTATAGATATGATGATGGATCGAATTCGTCTTGATGCTGGCAAGATCGGTCAGCATGATGGAGCAGTGGAAGGGGCTGGCTTCGATGATCGCCTTGGGACACCAGTTGTGCTTATCCAGCCATTTGACAAAATTCACCGCGACGCGCAGCAGCCCCGGCACGGAGCACAGGAAGTTGGCGAGCTTATCGGTCGCGTTGACGTCCTCCTCCTTGCGGTTGGTTTCGATATAGTCATGGATGATCTCGTTGATCTCGTCCACGGTGGCGTCGGGCGGAAACTTCATCTTGCTGGTGGTGCCGGCGCCGTCAATCTTGCCGCCCTTGAGGACAACCATGCCCACCGAGATCTCGTTGCGGGCATAGAGCCGTTTATTGACGACAAAGCGGTTGAGCTGGGGATACTCGGCAAAGGCGCGCACCATCGCCGCCAGGATCAGGGTAAGGTGCGAATAACGCTTGCCCTCCTTGCGCTTTTGATTCAGATACTGCTTCATCGGCGCCTCGGGGAGATCGATGGTGATCATATTCATCGCGTCACAGCGCTCCGCCATGACATGAGCGCCTACCAGATACTCTACGCCTAAGTTCTTCAGTTTTTTTCCGTCAGGTCTGCCCATGATATCAACCTCTGCCTGATTATTCAGCGTGAGTTTCCGATCAAGCGCCGGGGACGGTTCCTCGGACAAAAACAGACACGCTTACAGTCATTTTACACGAAACGCAACGGAATTACAATAGATTCGGCGAAATTTATATTTTATACTAATCCTTGATAAAAAGAAAGAGGATATACATCAGGTACAGCGCCAGCGCGAGAAAGCCCTGCACCCGGCTGAAGCGCCCCCGGATGACCGTGGGTACCAGCGTCACCAGCGTCGCGAGCAGACAAAACGGCAGGTCGATCCACAGGGTACTGCGGCTGACCGCCAGCGTACCGCCCTGAGACAGGGCGCACAGCGGCAGGATCAGGAGGACGTCGATGATGTTGGCGCCCAGGATGTTGCCGGCGGTGATAGCGGCGCGGCGCTTGATGATCGCGCCGATCGCGGTGACCAGCTCCGGCAGCGAGGTGCCGACCGCAACCATCGTCAGCGAGACGATCCGCTCGTCGATATGCAGGATATCCCTTGCGATCAGCGTCCCGTTATCGACCAGAAGCCGTGAGCCGAGGATGATCTCCCCGGCGCCCAAAAGGAAGAACAGGAGGTTTTTGACGACGGTTCGGCGATCTGCCGTCACCGCCGCCTCCGTATCGCCGCGGCGCTCGGCTTTGGCGCTGTAAAGATTCTCACAGACAAACAGCACGAACAGGACAAACAGCCCCATGGAGCCCGGCGGCGTCAGCACCCCCGAGAGCCCCATCGCCCACAGGGTAAGGAGCCCGGCGATCAAGAGCAGCGTCTTGGGCAGATAGCGGACGCGGTCGATCCTGCCGGGCAGGAAGATGACCGACAGCGCCAGGATCAGGGCGGTGTTAGCGGTGACGGAGCCGATCGCGTTGCCGGCAGCCATCTCGGTATGACCGGACAGCGCCGCGATCAGCGAAACGAGGATCTCGGGCAGGGTGGTGGCGACCGAGACAACGGTAGCCCCGATAATAAAGGGCGGAATCCCCGAAGCCGCCGCCATCCACGCCGCCGCGTCCACAAAGCGGTCTCCGCCGCGCACGATCAACACCAGCCCGAGCGCAAAGCACAAAAGGATCAAAAACGTATGGATACCATCACCTCATCCGCAGCCGTATCTTTTCGAAGGCTTTTCATCCGCTTCGCCGGCGCCGGTAACGTTGCCGTGATCGAAAACGCCGGATCGGACGGAAGCGTTCCTGCCAAGCGGACGATCGTCCCTACAATCTCTGACCACTGACCACTAAAAAAGCCTCTGACATATTACTATGCCAAAGGCTCGGTGACTATTCTGTTCTTGACGCTCTTTCATCCGCCTCGCGCCTTGAAAAGACGCAGCCGCAGTAATTCTGGCGGTAAAGCTGATACTGACGGCTCAGCTCGATCGACCGCTTATAGCCCTCCTTCTTCTTGAAATCGGAGCAAAGATAGCGCACCCCCAGCTCGGCGGCGAGCTTCTCGCCGATCGCGTTGATGACCTCGGCGTTTTTCAGCGGACTGATGGTCAGGGTGGTGGCGAAGTAATCATAGCCGCCCTGCCGGCACAGCGCGGCGGTATAGCGCAGCCGCTGCATAAAGCAGATCGCGCACCGCGCGCCGCCCTCGCGATCCGCCTCTCTGCCCCTGACCGCGTCAAAGAACGCGTCCGGCTCATAGGCGACCTCGACAAAGCGAATCTCCGCGCCGAGTCCTGCCTCGTCCACATAACGCCTGAGCTCGCTGAGGCGGTAGCGGTACTCGTCCTCGTCGGTGATATTGGGATTATAATACGCGATGGTGATCAAAAAATGACGGTACAGATACTCCAGCACATAGCTCGCGCATACCGCACAGCATACGTGGAGCATCAGCGTCGGGCGCCTGCCCTCGCGCGCGTTGCGCTCGATCAGCGCGTCCATTTCCTTTTGATAATTTCGTTTATTCATTGGATCACATCATATAATTCTTCTGCGGAATTTACAATTCGGTCAGCCCCTGCCTGCCGCAGCTCTCCAGCGCCGCGGAAGCCCCAGCTCACGCCGCAGACCTTCACCCCGGCGTTGTGGGCGAAAACGACGTCCACGTTGCTGTCGCCGATGTAGAGCGTCTCGTGCTTTTCACAGCCGCACAGGGCGATCAGCGCGTTGAGCGACTCGGGCGAGGGCTTGCGGGGGAAGCGCTCCTGCTGTCCCCACGCGTAGGTGAAGCGGTGACCGGGATACAGCTTTTGCAGGATCGCCGGGACGAACACATTCGGCTTGTTGGAGATCACCGCCGTCATGATCCCGTCCTCAGTCAGCCGGGCGAGCAGGCGGTCGATCCCGTCATAGGCTGTCGTAAAATCCATACAGTGGTCGGCGTAATACGCCTGAAACGCCGCCTTGACGCGGACAGCGCCGTCGGCGGTACAGCGATTCGCCATCGCGTCCCGCACCAGCCTGTCGATTCCGTTGCCGACGAGCTGACGGTACGCCTCGAGCGGATAGCCGGGGAGCCCTTCGGACGCGAGCGCTTCGTTCATCGCCGTACCCAGATCGCGCAGGGTATCGGCGAGCGTGCCGTCCAGGTCAAATACCGCGAGCTTCGTCATCCTGCTCCCCCTCCTCTTTTCCTGCGGACTTGTCGGCGTTTTCCGTCCGGCTGTCCGCTTCGGACGTCCGGTCATCGGAGAGATCGCCGTAAACCCTGCGGCTCATCTCCTCGAGCTCGCGCGCGCGGATATCCTGCTTCTGTTCCTCGAGGCTTTGGGCGTGCATCCGCGCCTCGACGTCCTGGTTGATCTCGTCCACGAACTTTTTGTTGCGGGCAAGGGCATTCAGCTCAAAGATGCTGAAGGTCGTTGTCTGCGCCAGCGGCGTCTTTTTCGCGGCGGTCTCGACATACTCTGGCTCCTCCTGCTCCGGCTCGGATTCATAGACGGTATCGGGGTTATTCAGCGGATCGGCGTAGCGGCGGCGCTTCTTCGGACGCAGCAGCAGCACGGCGATCAGCGCCGTCAGCGCCAGCAGCGCCGCGCCGCAGACGAGATAAATCACGATCCGCGAGACGATCGGGATGTTGCCGTGATAGCGGATGGTGGCACAGCCGTTTTTGACCGTCATCGAGCCGCGGCTGTGCTCGGTATAGGCGGTCTCGCTGCCGTCCACCGAGACGGATACGATATTCTCGCCGCCCTCGGAGCTGACGGTATAATTCATCGGTACGGCGGCGTTCGAAGCGTTGAGCATATAGCCGAGGTTGACATAATCCGTCAGCGTTGTCTTGACGCTCAGGTCGAAGGCTCCCTCCTTGCGCTCATACGCCATGAAGTTGCCGCTGCCGAACACCTTCACCAACCGAGCGGTGATCTCCTCGGTGGTGCCCTCAAAGGCGACGGTGCAGGCGATTTGGTTGTCCTGTGAGGTCACCGCGACGTCGCTGACGCCCTTCGAGACAAAGTAGCTGTTCGCGTAATCGGCGGCGCTTTGATCACCGGCGGCATACAAAAAGGCGGTCTCGCGGCGAAAGCGCGAATCTCCCAGACTCGTCAGCGAAAAATTGATCCCGGTGATGCTGTACTGGATGCCGTCCGGGATCCGCAGACGCGCGGCGCCGTGATCCAGCGTAACGGTATACAGATCATTCTCCCATTCGCCGGCGCTCACCCAGCGGCCGTCCTCGAACACGGAGCCGTCGCCGTAGGTGGTATTCAGCGGCAAGGAGTAGGAATACTGAATCGTCGGAAAGTCGCCCTCCGCGCCGATAAACGAGAAGGCGTCGAGACTCTCCTCAAAGGTCAGTCCCTCAGACAGCGGCGTCGAAGCGTTATCCACGTCGCCGTAATAGATTTCGGCGCTGTCGGTATCGAGGAGCTTCGCCGTCACCAGCGTCAGCTTCTCGAGGTCAATATCCTCATAGATCGCGGTATAGATCATGTTGGAGCCCTCGTTCGACCAGCCGGAATACTGCGCGTCGGGCAGGGTGTTGGTCAAGAAATACCGCTCGATCGCCTTCTTATCGGCAGAGTAGGTGGCATTCGGGATTGAGAACACAAAGGTGCGGTCATAGGCGCCGGCCTTGTCGTTTGAGGTTTTGATCGTGATCGAATTGATCGCGCTGCCGGTACATTCGTTGATGTTCACGGTGGAGGCGGTCTCGAAGCTGTCGGAGCCGATCCGCACCATATTGGTATCATAGCTGAAACGCAGGTTCTTGGTCTTGTCGTTAGCGGCGGTGCGGCTTTCCATCCACGAGAGCAGCTCGCTGACGTCAAAATCCTCCGCCATCCGGGTACCCTGCGTCAGATAGGTATTCTTGCGCGAGAGGAAAACGGTCGCCTTGCGCCCGATCAGACTGCCGACGATGGTTTCATACTGACTCCTGCTGCGAAAATCCAGCCGCAGCGCGAAGTGGTAGCCGTCCTCCTCGACGCCGACATAGGTGAAGTCGGCGCCGTCTGTCTCGGCGGCAGGCGAATCGGCGATGAGGCTCTCCTTGATCGCGTCGATATCGGCGGATAAGGGATATACCGCCGTCACGGTGCGCGTCCCGGAGAAGTATTCGTCCATCACCAGCTCCGAGCGCACCTTGACCGTCGGCTGATCACAGCCCGCTAAGCCGAGGCACAGGCTCAGGATGAGGCTCAGCACCAGTATCAATGATAGTCGTTTTTTCATATATTTACCTCTTTGTATCAGTGGTCAGTGGAAATTGTAGGGACGACCACTGGTCGTCCGCTTGGCAGAAGCGTTTCCGATCTATTCTGCGCTTTCGATCACAGCAGCGTTACCGGTGGCAAGTGGCAAGTCGCCAGCCGCCAGTCGTAGGGACGACCACTGGTCGTCCGCCCGGTAGGAACGTTTCCGTCCGATCCTATGTTTTCGATCACAGAAGCGTTTTTAGTGGTCAGTGGAAATTGTAGGGACGACCACTGGTCGTCCGCCCGGTAGGAACGCTTCCGTCCGATCCTGTGTTTTCGATCACAGAAGCGTTTTTAGTGGCAAGTGGCAAGTCGCCAGCCGCCAGTCGTAGGGACGATCATTGATCGTCCGCGTGGTAGGAACGCTTCTGTTCAATCTAATGTTTTCGATCACAGCAGCGTTACCGGTGGCAGGTCGCCGCAATTCCTCATTTTGCCTCAATATCCCTTTGGCTCACGCATCAGCACCGCGCGGCAGGGAGACGCCTCCGCGCCCTTCATCTTCAGCGGAAACGCCGCGAGGGTATACTCGCCGTCCTCGATGCCCTCGAGGAACAGTCCCTCCAGCACCGCCACCCCGGCGCGCGCCAGTTCGAGATGCGGCATCATCTCGTCGAAGGGCGGCGCGATCGACAGCGCGTCGGTACCGATCAGGAGCAGCTTGCTGTCGGCGATCACGCGCGCCGCGGATACGCTCAGATACGCCTTCCCCGCGCCGTGGATAATCAGCCGGCGGTGACAGTGCGGCAGCAGCCGTTCCATATCCTCGCCGGTCAGGATGCCGTCGATGGTCACCACGGTGCATTTGCCGCAAAAATGCGACAGCCGCATCGCGCCGATATCCGCGCCCTCCTCGTCAAAATGCAGCGGCGCGTCGATATGGGTGCCGGTATGGTTACACAGGCTGACGGACGACAGGTTATACATCGAATCCTCTCCGATGGTCTTGAGGCTTTTGAGCGTCGGCTTCGGATCGCCGTCATACACCGGCGCCGAGAAAACCTCGCGCGAAATATCATACAGTAACATGGATAACCCCCCGAAAGACTACATATTACGCCATTCTAATGCCTATTATATCATATTCATACAAAAAATAAAGTCTATTTTATGAATAATACGAAGTAAACACGGATGAATTCGTTTTCATATTCACGGTCATTCCGAGGAGGGATTGATCCCTCGCAATGACGATTGATATTCTGACCACCAGTGCCTTGCCACCGGTAACGTTGCTGTGATCGAAAGCGTTCGATCGGACGGAAGCGTTTCTGCCAAGCGGACGATCAATGATCGTCCCTACGACTGGCTACTTGCCACTAAATATTCCGTTTGTTGCATAGTTTTATGCAACTTTTCGCGTAATCTCCTCATAGGTGAAGGAGTGGATTACATGAAGAAACCAATGGGATTTTTTACTTATTTTTACCACAGCGCGCTGATCGGTCATCTTTCGGACGAACAGGCAGGGCGGCTGTATAAGGCGCTGCTGCGGTACGGCGACGAGGGGTACGAGACCGCCTTTGAGGACGACCAGGCGTGCGCGCTGGCATTCATCATCCTCAGGGGCGAGATCGACCTCAACTTCGCGCGGTATGCCGAGACCTGTGAAAAGCGCCGTGAAGCAGGACGCAAGGGCGGAGCGCCGACGGGCAATTCCAACGCTAAAAAGAAATAATTAAAACAAGCAAAACAAGCAAATGGTTGTTTAAACAAG
>CADBUN010000150.1 GCA_902797825.1 uncultured Ruminococcus sp.
GATGATCTCGATGACGCCCTCGGGGGTGTTTTCTGTCAGGCAGCTTTTCAGCGCGGTGTAGCCGCCCTTTTCGATATATTCTTCGATTTTTTCGGGGTTGATGATACCGCAGTTGCGCAGCGCGATACGCGTCTGCTTCGAGAGAAACTCGCTGTCCTCGTCGGTGACGACAAGGTTCTCGATCTTGCTGCGGTCGCCGGTGGCGATATAGGCTGCGATCGCCGGGGCGTCGCTCTCGGAGACCTTGACCAATCTGGTCAGCCGATCCTCGTCATAGAGATCGACAATCGGCTCGAGGTAACACATACCGATACAGCCGGTGATCGTGATCGGCGCGTCGATATGCTCTTTTAACAGCGCCCGGCGTACTTTCTCGGCGCCCGCGGCGATACCGCAGGAGCCCTGTCCGATGACAATCCTCATCCTTTCGCCTCCCTTAATTCTTTCAGGATCTTCTTGGTTTTTTCAGGCGTTAAGGTACCGTAGGTATCCTCGTTGATCATCATGACGGGCGAGAGCGAGCAGCAGCCCAGACACGCCACGCACTTTAGGGAGAAGAGCCCGTCCGAGGTGGTCTGACCGTCCTCGATCTGCAATTCATCCTTGATGGTCTGTAAAATCAGCTCGCTGCCGTTGACATGGCACGCCGTACCCTGACACAGCATGATCAGGTATTTACCCACCGGCTCAAAGCGGAACTGGGTATAAAAGGTGCCGACGCCCATGATCTCGGAGGTCGCGATCCCGGTTCTTTCGCTGATATACTCGATCGCTTCCTTCGGCAGGTAGCCGTAGATATCCTGCGTATGCTGCAGGATGGTGATCAGGCTGCCCTTGACCGGCGCGTATTCATCCAAAACGCCGTCGAGCAGAGACAGATCTACTGTTTTCCTATCCATATGTAACCCTCCAATATGATAAAATATTGCTTGCTTGAGGTCATCCTATGGTTTGATGACGTATCAAAGGGGTATACGTATCCAACCATAAAGATAATTATACATGATTGACTGCTGCTTTTCAAGTTTAAAATGCAAGAAACCTAATATTTGCCGGAGAAGATCATCCTCTCGGGATGATGAAGGATCGAGATTTGTGTAAAAGCGCTAAAATCCGTCAAAAATAACGAAAAACCTCTTGCGGTTTGTCTATATGAGTGGTAGAATAACAGTGAATCATCATCGGAAGAACGGTCGATCCTGTCAGGCTGCGGTATATGTCGCTGCTGTCAGGCTATCTGCCGTTGACCGACATACGGAGGTGAACCCCTTGTATCTGTTTCATCACGGCAGGCTGTTCACCCGTGACGAAAGGCGCCCCTACCTCGAGGACGGCGCCGTCGTCACCGAGGGGGAACGGATCATCGCCGTCGGAACATCCGCCGAGCTAAAGCAAAGCTATCCGCAGGCGCAGCCGATCGACGCGCACGGTCAGCTGATCATGCCGGCGTTCATCAACACGCATACACATATCTATTCGGGGCTGGCGCGCGGGCTATCCATCAACGGCTATCATCCCACGAACTTTTATGAGATACTCGACGGGATGTGGTGGAAGCTCGACCGCGAGCTGACCTTGGCGGATACGCGCGCGAGCGCCTACGCGACTTACCTCGAATGTATCCGCAACGGCGTGACCACCGTATTCGACCATCACGCAAGCTACAGGGAGATTCCCGGCTCCTTATTCGCGATCGCCGAATGCGCGAAGGAGACGGGCGTCCGCTCCTGCCTTTGCTACGAGGTTTCCGACCGCGACGGCGAGGAAAAATGCGATCAGGCGATCCGTGAGAACGCTGATTTTATCCGCTATTGTCAGGAACAAAACGATCCGATGCTCGCGGCGATGTTCGGTATGCACGCGCTGTTCACGCTCTCGGACAAAACCTTTGAAAAATGCGTGAAGGCGAACGACGGGCGCGCCGGCTATCATATCCATATCTGTGAAGGACTCAACGACGTTGAGGACAGCCGCGACCGGTATCATATGCTTCCGGCGGAGCGGCTGGAGAAGTGGGGCATCCTCGGGGAGAAAACGATCCTCGGGCACTGTATCCACCTCACCGAGCCCGAGATGGACATGATCAAAGAGACGCATACGATGGTGGTCAATAACCCTGAGAGCAACATGGGCAACGCCGTAGGCTGTTCCCCCGTACTCCGGATGTTCGAAAAGGGAATATTATTGGGACTGGGCACCGACGCCTACACCCACGATATGCTCGAAAGCCTGAAGGCAGCGCTGGCGATCCAGCGCCATCACAACAGAATGCCGAATGTCGGTTGGAACGAGGTCACGACCATGCTCTTTCACAACAACGCCGAGATGGCGGCGCGGTATTTCGACCTGCCGTTGGGCGTGATCCGCGAGGGCGCGGCGGCGGACATTATCGTGATGGATTACCTGCCCTTCACGCCGCTTTCTGCCGATAACCTCGACGGGCATATGATCTTCGGGATGAACGGCAGACAGTGCCGTACCACGATGGCGAACGGCAGGCTGTTGTATCACGACCGCCGGTTTGTCGGTTTAGATGAAGAAAAGCTCAGCGCAGAGATTCGGAACACTGCCGAAAAGCTCTGGGGCAGAGTGAACCGATAGGCGCTGCTACATTAAGATATTCAGGCGATACCGACCGAACGTCAAGTTGAACGGCGCGGTGTTGTCATAACAGGAAATCAGGGGAAAAAAGATGAGTGAGACAATGGTACCGCTGAGCATCCGTGAACTGCTCAGCCGCATGAAAACAGAATACGACAGGAGAGAGAGGGCTTTCATCGTCAACGAGGGCTTTCGGATCTCGCGTTATCACGATTGGAGAAAGCGGTATGCCGCGAGTCTCGGCAAGGAGGCGACCGATAACCTCAGCGACGAGGATAAGTTCCTGCCGATCTTCGGCGAGAAGCTGGAGCTGCCGCTCGGCCCTGCCGCAGGTCCGCATACCCAGATGGCGCAGAACATCATCTCCGCTTATATCGGCGGCGGACGCTTCTTTGAGCTAAAAACCGTGCAGGTGACGGACGGCGAAGCGCTGGCGAAGTGTATCGCGCGTCCGTGCATCAGCGCCGAGGACGAGGGCTATAACTGTGAGTGGTCTACCGAGCTGACGGTCGAACAGGCGTATGAAGAGTACGTCAAGGCGTGGTGTGTGCTCAAGGTGATCGCGCGCGCCTTCGATCTGGGTGATCCCGACGGCTTTGTCTTTCATATGAGCGTCGGCTATGACCTTGAGGGGATTCGTTCCCCCAAGCTCGACCGCTTCATCGAGGGCTTGAAGGACGCCTCCGACCGTCCGATTTTTACCGAGACGAAAAATGCTTTAAAAGAATTTTATCCGGAATATACCGCGCTGATCGACAGCATCTCGCCGCAGATCTGCCGCAGCGTTACGCTGTCAACGCTTCACGGCTGCCCCCCCGACGAGATCGAGCGGATCGCGGCGTATCTGATCGAGGAAAAGGGGCTGAACACCTTCGTCAAATGTAATCCCACGATCCTCGGCTATGAGGACGCGCGCGCGATCCTGGATCGGGCCGGCTTTGACTACGTTACCTTTGACGATCATCATTTTCAAGAGGATTTACAGTTTGACGACGCGGTCGCAATGTTCCGCCGCTTACAGGCGCTGGCGCAGAGCAAGGGGCTGGAGTTCGGCGCGAAGCTCAGCAACACCTTCCCCGTTGAGGTCAGACGCGGCGAGCTGCCTGCCGAAGAAATGTACATGAGCGGCAGACCGCTCTTCCACCTGACGATCGAGATGGCGCGGCGGTTTTCCGAGGCGTTCGGCGGCAAGCTGCGGCTCTCGTTCTCCGGTGGCGTTTCCGCGGCGATGGTCAGATATCTCTTTGAAGCCGGCGTTTGGCCGATTACCGTCGCGACAAACCTCCTCAAGCCCGGCGGCTACTCGCGCCTTGCGCCGATGGCGTACTGGCTGCGCCTGTGCGCGTATCAGCCGTTTCACGGAACCGATACCGCCAAGATCGCCGCGCTCGGGAAACGCGCCATGACCTATAAAAGCTATCGAAAGCCTGTTAAGCCCCTGTCTTCGCGCAAGAGCGAGGACAAGGTGCCGTTGTTCGATTGTTATACAGCGCCCTGTCAGGGCGGTTGTCCGATTCGGCAGGATATCCCTGAGTATATCCGTCTGGTCGATCAGGAAAAGCATAAGGAAGCGCTCAGCGTGATTGTCCAGAAAAACCCCCTGCCTTTTACGACAGGTCTGATCTGCAATCACCGTTGCATGAGCCGCTGTACCCGATATTATGATTATTATAAGCCGGTGGATATCCGCGGTATCAAGTATATCGCCGCCTGTGAGGGCTATGACGAGCTTTTGCCCGAGCTCGCGCCGGCAGCCGGCAACGGGAAGAAGGTCGCCGTGATCGGCGCCGGCGCTGCCGGACTGTCGGCGGCGTATTTCCTCGCCCGCGAGGGATATCAGGTCGATGTGTTTGAAAAGTCCGCCAAGGCAGGCGGCGTGGTGCGCAGCATCATCCCCGACTTCCGTCTCTCGGGATACTTCGTCAAGTGGGATATCGGATTGGTCGAGAAGATGGGCGCGCAGATTCGGCTGAATACCCCTGCTCCGTCCTTCAAGGCGCTGCAGGCGGAGGGCTATGAAACGATCGTCTGTGCGGTCGGCGCTGTAAAGCCGCGCGATCCGCAGGTAAAGGGCAGTGTCGTTAACGCTTTGGATTTCCTTCGCGCGTTTAAAATGAACCGGGCGGTGCTCGGCGACAAGGTTGTTGTCATCGGCGGCGGCAACACCGCCATGGACGCGGCGCGTGCCGCTACCCGTGTACCCGGCGTGGAGCAGGTCAGCATCGTTTATCGCCGCACGAAGAAGTATATGCCTGCCGATGAAGAAGAGTATGAGGCGGCGACGGAGGAGGGCGTCAGGTTCCTGGAGCTCTTGGCTCCGGTCGAGCACAGGGACGGGCAGCTGGTCTGTACCGTGATGAAGCTCGGCGCGCCCGACGCCGGCGGCAGACGACGTCCCGTCCCGACCGATGAGACGATCTCCGTCCCGGCGGATTCGGTGATCGCGGCGATCGGCGAGGAGGTTGATCATTCCCTCTTTACCGCAAACGGAATCGAGCCCGATGAAACCGGCAGGGTACCTTTCCTGACCGAAATCGACGGCATGAAGGTGTATAATATCGGTGACAGCCTGCGCGGTCCCTCTTCCGTGGTTGAATGTATCGCCGACGCGCAAAGGGCGGCGGACGATATCATCGGTCATCCGTATGAGATGCGTATCTCGGAGGAGGCGTATGTTGACGCGGAGGAAGCGATCGAGCATAAGCGCGTCGTGGATCCCGTGATGCTCACGGCGACGGTCTCGCGCTGTCTGTGCTGCAGCACGGTATGCGAAAACTGCGTCAGCGTTTGTCCGAACCGCGCGAACGCGGTCGTTACCTTGCCCGACGGCAGGCGCGAGATCCTGCATCTCGACCGCTTGTGCAACGAGTGCGGCAACTGCCGTAGCTTCTGCCCCTATGCTTCCGCCCCGTATCTCGATAAATTCACCTTCTTTGAGGATGCCGCGAGCTTTGAAACCGGTACCCAGAAGGGCTTCTTGATCCTCGGTGATCATAGGGTACGCGTCAGGCTGGACGATGTGACAGACGTCGATCTCGACCAACCTAACAACCTGCCCAAGGATGTCGAGGTGCTGATCCTGACCGTGATGCAGGATATTGATTTATATAAATAATATGTCGAAGCCTTGTGTACAGAAGGGCTGATACTCATCTCCGATAAAACGCTTTTATTAGAAATGAGTATGACTTGACAAAAGAAGTGATTCCTATGAACAAGCTATTATTAAAGGGCGGTACGCTGGTATCCGCCCGCGGTACCAAGCGCGCCGATGTGCTGATCTCCGGCGAGAAGATCGTTGCCGTCGGGAAGCGTTTCTCGACGGACGCGAGGGAGCTCAACGTCAGCGGCAAGCTGATTTTTCCCGGCTTTATCGACGCCCATACCCACTTTGACCTCGCGGTCAGCGGTACGGTGACTGCCGATGACTTCGATCACGGTACCAAGAGCGCCGTAGCCGGCGGCGTGACGACGGTGGTGGATTTTGCTACCCAGTATCAGGGTGAGACGCTGACCGAGGCGCTGAACAACTGGCATATGAAGGCGTTCGCAAATTCCAGCTGTGACTATGCCTTCCATATGGCGATCTCCGACTGGAACGAAGCGATCGAAAACGAACTCCCGGCGATGTTTGAGCAGGGTGTGACCTCCTTCAAGGTTTATATGATTTATGACGCGATGGCGCTGTCCGACCGCGCGATCTTCGAGCTGATGACCGCGCTCAAGCCGTACGGCGGTATCGTCGGATGCCACTGTGAAAACGCCGGGATCATCGGCAAGCTGCAAGAGAACGCGATCGCCCGCGGCGAGACCTCGCACGTGTACCACGCGCGCACCCGTCCCGATTATACCGAGGCGGAGGCGGTCAAGCGCTTTTTGAGTATCGCGAGAGCCGCCGACGCGCCGTGTATCGTAGTGCATCTGAGCACCAAGGCAGGACTGGAGGAGATTTTGCGCGCGCGCGAGGACGGCGTAGCGGTTTATGCCGAGACCTGCCCCCAGTATTTGCTGCTCGACGACAGCGCTTATCACGCCCCCTTCGACGTCGGCGCGCGGTTTATCTGCTCGCCGCCCCTGCGTAAGGCGAAGGATAATAAGGCGCTGTGGAACGCCTTGAAGAACGGTCAGCTCGATACCGTCAGCACCGATCACTGTGCCTTTACATCGGAGCAAAAGCGGATGGGGGAGAGGGACTTCACCAAGATTCCCAACGGTATGCCCGGCGTGGAAACACGCGCCGCGCTGATGTATACCTATGGGGTGAAGCTGCACCGCCTGACGCTGCCGCAGATGTGCGCTTATCTCAGCGAGAACCCGGCGCGCCTGTACGGGATGTACCCGAAGAAGGGCGTCATCAAGACAGGCAGCGACGCCGATCTGGTTATCTTTGATCCCAAGGGAAGCGATACGATCACCGCTTCGCGCTGTCACAGCCGATCGGGTTATACGCCCTTTGAGGGGATGCAAACTATCGGCGGCGTGAAGAAGGTTTTCCTGCGCGGCAAGCTCGTATACAGCGACGGCGAGATCGTCCTGGAACACAGCGGACACTTCGTCACCCGAAAGAAATACAGCTTATAATCGGATAAGAAAATGGGGCTCTATAATAAAAGTTGGGGTAACAAATAGAGCCTACAAAAAATAGATCAAAAAAGTAGAGCATATTTGCACCAAATCCGTTAAAATGGAATTGACGAGAAACCATGAACGGAGGAACAAATATGCTCTACACTTATTCTACAGAAGAACTCATCGGATTGCAA
>CADBUN010000151.1 GCA_902797825.1 uncultured Ruminococcus sp.
GGCTGGCGCCTGTCAAGATCGACAACGCAGCTATGCGGAATTTAACGCAATAGATGTTAAAGGGTTTTATTTGAAATTAGTATAAATCGTATAAGGAGAGAGTATGCCTGTTTGGATTTGGATTATCATCATCGCCGTGATCGTGTTCGGCGTGCTGCCTCTGCCGATCCTCGCGTTTTACCTTTACGCGGTGCTCTTGGTGCGCACCTCAAAGAAGAAGTGGGGCAGAGAGTGCAGTATTCCCGATGACGAGGAATATCAGCGGATGTTTGACATCGGGATCGCGTGGGATCAACAATACGCCTCTTACAAGCGTCCCGTGGAAATTGTCAGCGACGGCTTGAAGCTGGTCGGCGAATACTTCGATTTCGGTTCCGAAACCTCGGTGATCATTATCGCCGGCAGGATGGAATCGCTGTTGTATTCCTACTACTTTGCGGAGCCTTACCGCAGGCTCGGCTATAACGTGCTGGTGATCGACAACCGCGCCCACGGTCTGTCCGAGGGCAGGTTTTTGTCCCTCGGCTTTAAGGAGTATCGCGATATCCTGCGCTGGGGTGAGCTTCTGCACGATACGTTTCATCAGAAGAATATCGTGATCCACGGCATCTGTATCGGCTCGAGCGTCGGCTTGTTCGCACTGTGTGCGCCGGAGTGTCCCTCTTACTTTCGGGCGATGGCGGCGGAGGGGATGTTCACCTGCTTTAAGGATAACTTTGTCAACCACCTGATCGACGGTCATCACCCTGTTCAGCCGGCTACCTTTTTGGTGACGCTGTATATCCGGCTCTTTACCGGAGCCGACGTCGTACATGACGGCCCGCTCTATCGGATCGACAAGCTGAAAAAACCGATCCTGTTCCTGCACAGCAAGGAGGATGTTTTCTCCCTGCCCTCCGAGGTACAGCAGGTTTATGACCGCTGTCAGAGTCAAAAGAAGCTTGTCTGGTTCGAGAAAGGAGCACATTCCAGGGTTCGGATTAACGCTCCCGAAAGATATGACGAAACTGTAGTTGACTTTTTTCGTGAATTGTGTATATAATAGAAGTGTCAGATTTCTGCGTTTTATGCAGATTTAAAATCGATGCTAACCTCTAACTGATATTTAGGTTTTCCATTAGAGTTTAGTCAAATACCGGTCTACCGGAGATTTTGAGGAGGATTAACGATGATTTGTAAACAATGCGGCAATGAGATTGCGCCCGATGCAAGATTCTGCGGCGTTTGCGGCGCTCCCAATGAAGCTCCTGCCGAGCCTCAGTACGTACAGCCTGAGCAGTATCAGCAGCCCCAGCAGTACCAGCAGCCTCAACAGCAGTACCAGCAGCCCCAGCAGCCCCAGCAGTATCAGCAGCCTCAACAGTATCAGCAGCCTCAACAGCAGTATCAACAGCCCCAGCAATATCCGCAGTACGGTCAGCCTCAGTACGGCGCACCCGTCGAAGATCCCAATGAGCGTAGCCAATCCAAGTCGGTTCTGATCTTCGGTATTCTCGCGCTTGTATTCAGCAGCACCTTCTATCTCGCCTTCTTAGGGATCATCTTCGGCGCTATTGCGCTGAGCAAGTCGAAGAAGTACGCGCTGACTTATCCGCTGACCGGTCGCGCCAAGGTCGGTAAGATCTTAGGTACCGTCGGTTTGGTTCTGGGTATCGTTTTGACCGTCATCTTGACGATTATCATTATTGCCGCGATTGCTGCCGCTTCTTCCTATTCCAGCAGCTACAGATACTATTATTAATCAGACAAATTGACAGGGAGCTGCCGTTTGGCAGCTCCTTTCCGTATGGTACCGGTAAGAAGTATCATTTGAAATTAGTATAAATGAGCTTTTGACGGACAGATTATCCACAGAGGAGGCGCCTACATATGAAAACGAAACAATATGTGAAACGGGTGCTTTTGACGCTTTTGATGATCATTCTGTCTTTTGCCGTGTTGTCGTTTCTGGCTTCCTTTATCTTCTGCGCCGCGGCATTTCCGCGCGCTGATGATCCGCTCCCGGCTGTCGGGCGTTCCTCGGTGAATACCGAAGCGTATCCCCATGAAACCATACGGTTTCCCTCGGGAGCCAATATGCTCACGGGTACGCTGTACCATGCCGAAAAACCGCAGGCGCTGATGGTGATCGCCGCCGGCTTTCGTGAGAGCGGCGCTTCCTATACAGGGGCGATCCGCGCCTTTCTCGACAGCGGCTACAGCGTTTTTTGCTATGACGCGACCGGGGTGGGGAAGAGCGACGGCGATGGCACGGGCGGTCTCTCTCAACCGGCGCTGGATCTGAACGCCGCGCTCGCGTATGCGGCGGATAACGACGCGTTATCCCGGCTGCCGGTGTTGCTGTACGGTCATTCTGCAGGCGGCTACGCGACGGCGACCTGTCTCGATCAACCGCAGGTCAAGGCGGCGGTGATCCTTTCGGGCTTTGAATCGCCTACCTGTCTGATGCGTGAAACCGCGCGCGGCTATGTCGGCGTTCTCGCCGATATCGAATACCCTTTCCTCAAAGCGGCTCATACGATCACGTGTTCCGCAAAAGCGGATCAAAGCGCGTCCGACTGTATCCGGGACGCTTCTGTTCCCGTCGCCGTGTATGAGGGAGAGAACGACGCGGTTATCCCTGCCTCGGTGCGGCTGAGCCGCCGTCTCAAAGACGATGATCCGAACGTCAGGCTGACCGTGATCGCAGGCGGTACGCATCATGACCTGTGGAAAACCGTGGAAGAAGCCGCTCTTCCGAGTCAAACGGTTTCGGTATATCAGGAAATCATCAGGGACGTCCTCGCTTTTTATCGTCAGGCTCTATACTGATTATTTTTTTAAGGAAAAAATAAAATAGGAAATAGTGCGCGATTCGCCGGAATTAAAAAAGGTTTTACCATCGGTTTACGGTTTACATCCGCCGTGTTTCCGCTGACATATTTTACTATCAATATTTTCAGGCGCTGTGCGAACAATATGATTGCAGCGTGATCCTCCGATGACAAGTCGGAACCGTACGGAAAGCGCTGACAACAGGCAGTTGAACGGCTGATGTTTCTCCTGACA
>CADBUN010000152.1 GCA_902797825.1 uncultured Ruminococcus sp.
CTGAACACTGTATAGAAAGGTCTGATTTGGAAAAATGGCAAGCAACAAAGAGCTCTTTGAGGCGCTGCGGCTCCTCGAAAAAGAGAAAGGAATCCCCGTTGAGTACATGGTGACTCAAATCAAAAAAGCGATCATTACCGCCTGCAGGAACCTCTACGGCGGCAACGAGAATGTCGAGATTAAGATGGATCCCGAGAAGAATACCTTCTCCGTCAAGCTGTTGAAAACCGTCGTCGAAGAGGTCGAGGATGAAAATTACGAGATCTCGCTCGAGGACGCGATGGTGATCTCCAAGCGCGCCGCCGTCGGCAAGGAGGTCGGCATTCCGCTCGAGCCCAAGCAGTTCGGACGAATCGCGGTACAGACCGCCCGTTCGGTCATCCGCCAGGGCATCCGCGACGGCGAGAAGGACCAGATGCTGGTCGAGTTCCAGTCTAAGTCACAGGAAATCGCCACCGCCACCATCGAGCGCGTCGATCCCGTCACCGGCAACGCCACGCTGAAATTCGGCAACGCCGTGACCGTCCTGCCCCGTTCCGAACAGATCGAGAGCGACGTGCTGCGCGAGGGCGGCACCATCAAGGTGTATGTCGCCGGCGTCAAGGAGACCGACCGCGGACCGCGCGCGATCATTTCGCGTACCCATCCCGATTTCGTCAAGAGATTGTTCGAGAAGGAGATTCCCGAGATCTACGACGGTACCGTCGAGATCAAGTCGATCTCCCGTGAGGCAGGCTCCCGCACCAAGATGGCAGTGTTCTCCGAGGACAGCGAGATCGACGCGGTAGGCGCCTGTATCGGCGCACGCGGCGCGCGCGTCAACACGATCGTCGATGAGCTCGGCGGCGAGAAGATCGACATCGTACCCTACAGCGACGATCCCGAACAGTTCATCGCGGCGGCGCTGTCGCCTGCCAACGTCGTGAAGGTCGAGCTCGCCGAGGACGGCTCCAAGGCGTGCAAGGCGACCGTTCCCGACGGTCAGCTGTCGCTGGCGATCGGCAACAAAGGACAAAACGTCAGGCTGGCGGCGAAGCTGACCGGCTATAAGATAGATATCCGTCCCGAATCCGGCTTCTGGGGCGAGGATACCGAAGACGACGACAAGGAGTCAACGTAATGTGGCATCCGCTCCGGCTGAAGCTGTCGGGCTCTTGATACAAGGGCGGCAGGTGAGACGGAGATGCTTTTGAAACGAAAAAGCAGATAGGAGAGAAGCTTTATGGCAGAGCGGAAAATACCGCTGAGAAAATGTATCGGCTGCGGCGAGATGAAGGATAAGCGCGAGCTGGTTCGTATCGTCCGCAACAAGGAAGGCGAGATATCTGTCGATCTCGTGGGCAAGAAGCCCGGACGCGGCGCGTATATTTGTAAAGACGCCGCGTGCCTCGACAAAGCGCAGAAGGCAAAGCGGCTCGAACGCGCCTTTTCATCAAAGATCGAGCCCGAAATCTACGATACGATGAGGAGAGAGCTCGTTGAATAACGACAGGCTGCTGCGGTTTCTCGGCATATGCAAGCGCGCCGGCGCATTGGTATCCGGCGCCGAGACCGTCGAAAAAACGATCCGGGAAGGGAAGGCGCGGCTGGTGCTCTACGCGTCGGACGTCTCCGAAAACAGCCTCAAGCGCGTGCTGGCGACAGCACGGGAGCGTCAGCTCCCCGCGCGCCGGCTGTCCTGCGATAAGGACGCGCTGAGCTTCGCGCTCGGCAGATACTGCGGAATTCTCTGTACGACGGATACAGGCTTTGCGAAGAAGATTCTCGAAATGATGGAATAGGAGGAATTACCATGGCTATTATGATTAAATATAAAGTCAAAGAGGTGGCCACCGACCTTGACGTCGCGACCAAGGAAGTCATTACCGTGCTTAAGGAAAAGCTCGGCGTCGATAAAAAGGCGATGACCACCCTCAACGAAGAGGAGCTCAACTTCATCTTCGATTATTTTACCCAGAAGAACGCGGTCAGCGACCTGAACGCGTACTTCGCCGTGCGTGAAAACGCGATCAAGCAGAAGGAGGAGGAGGCGGCGATCCGCAAGGCGGAGGAGAAGAAGCGCCGCGAAGAGGCGAAGGATAAGCTGCGCCCCGACTCCGCCAAGAAGAGCGGCAAGGAACAGCCTGCCGCCCGGCCGCAGAAGCAAAAGACCGACAAGACCGCCGAGATTGATCTCAAATCCGAGATCAAGAGCAAGCGCGGTACCGGCCGTATCGTCGATACGGGCGCTGCCGAGGTCAACGTTGACCGCTATAACCAGAAGTATGACGATCTTGCCCTCGATAAGGTCAAGAATGAGAACAATATGTCCTCGAAGAAGCAGAAGATCAACCAGCGCTCCAAGCAGCGCAACCGCCGCTCCGCGAAGCGCGAGACCGAGCGCGAGCGGATGGCGCGTATCGAGAAGGAGCGTAAGGCAAAGAAGATGACCGTCCTGATCCCCGACGAAATCTCGATCGGCGATCTGGCTCTCAAGCTCAAGGCAACCGTCGCCGAGGTCGTCAAGAAGGCGTTCCTCATGGGTACGATGGTCACCGCCAACGACGTCGTAGACTTCGACACCGCCTCCCTGATCGCAATGGAGTTCCACGCCAAGGTCGAGAAGGAGGTTGTCGTCACGATCGAAGAGCGTATCATCGACGACAGCGAGGACGCCGACGAGAACCTGATCGAGCGCGCGCCGGTCGTCGTTGTCATGGGACACGTCGATCACGGTAAGACCTCGCTGCTCGACTATATCCGCCACGCCCACGTTACCGCCACCGAGGCAGGCGGCATCACCCAGCATATCGGCGCGTACCGCGTCAATATCAACGACCGCGACATCACCTTCCTCGATACCCCCGGTCATGAGGCGTTCACCACCATGCGCGCCCGCGGCGCCCAGGTCACGGATATCGCGATCCTGGTAGTCGCCGCCGACGACGGTATCATGCCCCAGACGGTCGAAGCGATCAACCACGCGAAGGCGGCAGGCGTCTCTGTCATCGTCGCGATCAATAAGATGGATAAGCCCGGCGCGAACCCCGAGCAGGTCAAGCAGCAGCTCACCGAGTATGAGCTGATCCCCGAGGAGTGGGGCGGCGACACGCCCTGCGTGCCCGTATCCGCC
>CADBUN010000153.1 GCA_902797825.1 uncultured Ruminococcus sp.
ATCTCACTGATTAAGCCATTAACGACAAGGGGATTGCCACGGCTCTGAAGAGCCTCGCAATGACGGCTATACTTTTTCGACGCGCTGAGTTCCCTTAGAAAAGGGAGCCTTTAGCCTCGGAATAACAGCGTATTCTACAGCCTCTCACTCCTCACTCCTAACTCCTCACTCCTAACTTCTAACTCCTAACTCCTCACTCCTCACTTTAAACTCAATTCATCAATAATTAACTTTCATTTTTATCGCCTATGAAGATTCATTATCTGGACAACAGCGCCACCACACAGCCTGGCGCGGCGGCAGTCGAAGCGGCAACGCAAATGATGCGCGAGAACTTCGGCAATCCGTCGTCGCTGCACCGGCTCGGCATCCGGGCGGAAGCCGCCGTGGAACAGGCGCGTCATATCATCGCAGACTCGCTGGGCGCCGAGGCAAGAAACATCTGTTTCACCTCCGGCGGTACCGAAGCGAATAATACCATCCTCTTCGGCGCGGCAGAGGCGCTCAAACGGCGCGGCAACCGCATCATCGTCTCGGCGGTCGAGCACAGCTCCGTCTATGAAAGCGCCAAACGGCTCTCAACCCTCGGGTGGGACGTGCAATACGCGCCCGTGGACGCCGACGGCGTCGTGGCGTTAGACCGGCTGAAGGCGCTGCTGACCGACAAAACAATCCTCGTCAGCATCATGACCGTCAACAACGAAACCGGCGCGATTATGCCGATCGAACGGATCGCAAGACTCGTTCACAAGCTCGCTCCCGAAGCGCTGTTCCACACCGACGCGGTACAGGCATACGGCAAGCTGCCGCTTAAGCCGAAGAAACTCGGCGTCGATATGCTGAGCGTCAGCGCCCATAAAATCCACGGCGTCAAGGGCTGCGGCGCCTTTTACCTGCGCGACGGCGCGCGCATTCTGCCGCTGCTTTACGGCGGAGAACAACAGAACAAGCTGCGCCCCGGTACCGAGAGCGCGCCCCTGATCGCCGCCTTCGGCGCTGCCGCGGGGGAAATCGACATCGCCGCCGGGCAGGAGCACGTCAGACGGCTCAACGCCTATGCGCTCGAGAGACTGCGCGCCCTGAGCGGCGTGACAGTTAACTCTCCTGCCGACGCCCTGCCGTATATCATCAACATCTCCATCGCCGGTATCCGCTCCGAAATCATGCTGCATCACCTCGAACGCGCGAACGTGTATGTCAGCTCGTCCAGCGCCTGTGCCAAGGGCAAGCGCAGCTATGTGCTCGAGGCGATGGGGCTGCCCGACGAGCGGATCGACAGCACGCTGCGGATCAGCCTTTGTCGGGATAACGATACAGGAGATATCGACGCCCTGATCGAAGGGCTGAAAAGCGGTATCGAAACATTACAGAGAAAGTGAGGCGCGAAAGGCGCCGGGCGAGCCGCCTGTCCCCTTTCGCTATAACCGATATATGAAAGAAATCGTACTGATCAAGCTCGGCGAAATGGTCCTCAAGGGACTTAACCGCCGCACCTTTGAGGACGTACTCCTCAAAAACATCAAATACAGGCTGCGCGGACTCGGGCGGTTTGAGATCAAAATCGCCCAGTCCACCATCTTCATCCAACCGCTGAGCGAGGATACCGACCTCGACGACGTATGCGAGCGGATCGGGGACGTCTTTGGCATCGTGACCTTCTCGCGCGCCTGCTGCTGTGAAAAGGAGCTCGATGATATCCTGCAAAAGGCGCCCGACTACTGTCGCGACGCGCTCGAGGACGCCGCTACCTTCAAGGTCGAGAGTAAGCGCAGCGACAAGCGCTTCCCCTACAAGAGTCCCGAGATTTCGGCGCAGGTAGGCGGCAAGCTGCTCGAAGCCTATCCGCACCTGAAGGTAGACGTCAAGAATCCCGAGGTCACCGTCACCGTAGAGGTGCGTGATTTCGGCGCGTATATCCGCTGTGCGACCATTCGCGGTCAGGGCGGTATGCCCGTCGGCACCTCGGGGCTGGCGACCATCCTCATCAGCGGCGGTATCGACTCGCCCGTCGCCGCCTATATGATGGCAAAGCGCGGCCTGAAGCTCAACGCCGTTCACTTTGAGAGTCCGCCCTATACCTCGGAACGTGCCCGGATCAAGGTTGAAAAGCTCCTTAAGCAGGTCAGCCGCTACGCCGGCTCCATCGAGATGCATACCGTCGAGCTGACGAAGGTGCAGGAGACGATGCGCGACCGCTGTCCCGAGGAGCTGTTCACCATCCTGCTCAGGCGCGTGATGATGAAGATCGCCTCCCGTATCGCCAAGGAAACCAAATCCGGCGCGCTGATCACCGGCGAAAGCCTCGGACAGGTCGCCTCTCAGACGATGTACGCGCTGGGATGTACCGACGCCGCGGCGGAGAAGGTGGTTTTCCGTCCGCTGATCGGAATGGATAAGCAGGAGATCATCGACATTTCGCGCCGTATCGGGTGCTTCGATATCTCGATCGAGCCGTATGAGGACTGCTGTACCGTATTCACGCCCAAGCATCCGCGCACCAAGCCGATCCTGCACTTTGTCGAGCAGGCGGAGCGCGAAGCACAACTCGACGAGCTGATCGAAGAAGCGATCCGCACCGCCACCGTCAAAACCATCGACTTCTGATCGCCGACCATTGATCTCGCTGTCATTCCGAGGCTCACCCCGTGAGCCGTGGGAATCCCACAAAAAGAGGTTGCACATATCTGTGCCATCAAGCGACACGAACGACCGGGGGATTGCCACGTCGCGGACGCGCGCGTCCGCTCCTCGCAATGACGATTGAAATTCTGACCACTGACCACCCCCACTCACCACACAAAGAAGGGTTCTCTATGTACCAATGTGAACTGTTTTCCATCCAAAAAAGCGCCGATGACGCGCAGGCGGTTCGGACGAATCAGCGCCGGCTCACCGCCGCGCTGGAAACTGCCGGCGTAGCGCTCAAGCACGTCACGGAAGTCTCCGCCGACGCGAAAAAGCTGAATACCGCCGTCAGTAAGCTGCTCAGCGAAAGCGACCGGGATTTGTTCCTGTTCGTCAACGCGGTAAACACGACCGACGACAGCAGCTTTCGCAAGCTGTCTTACCGGATGATCGCCGATATCGAGGACAGCATCCGGTGTGAGAACGGGATGACAGCCAAGCTGAAGGTATCCTCGCTGGGGGATATGGGCAACGGCTATAAGGGCTACTGCTTCAGCTTAGGCGGCAAGCGCTTCATCTTCCTGCCCTATGCCTCTCTGTCGGGATGTGCGCTCGAGGAGCTGGTCGGCGCGGGGCTCTCGCTCTCGGAGGAAAAATACCGCCTGAACAGCGAAAAATACCCCGAGGGCGTCGCGCTCTATGACGCCAAGGGGAAGGAAGCCGATCCGTCGCTCAACCGCATCTCGCTGAACGATCAGCTCGCGCCGCGCAAGAAGGAAGGCTTTTTCAGCTCCTTCATCCCCCACAAAACCGATACCAAAAAGCAAAAAACGCGCAAGATCATCGTGCTGATCGCGATCGTCGTCTTTATCGGGGCGCTGATTTATGTGCTGGAATTCTTCGTCTTTGGCCCGATGCGCAACAACGCCGTCACCAGCGAGATCCAGACCATCGCCTACAACAAGACCGGCGACGGCGACCAAAACAACGGCCCGGCGCAGGATTGGGACGCCTTGAAGGAGATCAACGACGAGATCGTGGGCTGGGTGACCATCCCCGATACCGTCATCGACTATCCCGTGCTGTTCCACGAGGGCGACGACCGCTACAACCAGTATTACATCAAGCGTACCTATAAAAAAGAAAGCTCCGAATACGGCAGCATCTTCATCGACTACCGCTCTACCGACGGTACACATTCGCGCAACGTCATCATGCACGGTCACGATATGAACGACGGCAGTATGTTCGCCGGGCTGTTGAAATATTCGCCGAAGGGCGATTTGAAGGGTGATCTCGAATACTATCAGGAGCATCCGACCATCATCTTCAACACCCCCGAGGGCGACGCGAAGTACAAGATCATCTCGATGTACAAGACCTCGACGCGCTATGAACACGGCGAATTCTTCAACTATATGCAGGGTGAATTCAACTCTGACGCCGAATTCATGAACTTCGTCTACAATTCGCGCGTGCGCTCCTTCTTCAACATCCCCGTCACCTGTAACGAGAACGACCAGATCATCACCCTCTCGACCTGCTGCTACGAGTTTTACCAGTGGCGCTGTGTCATCGTCGCGCGCAAGGTACGCCCCGGTGAGGACGAGAACGTAGACGTGAACCTCGCCTCCGTCAACCCCTCTCCCCTGTTCCCCGACGTTTACTACCAGCGCTACGGCGGTACCCGTCCCAAGACGGAGACCTTCAAATCCGCCAGCGCCAAGGGGCAGGTAGACTGGTATGACGGCAAGGGCAATCTCGAAGGAAGCGAGGACCTGACCGCGACGCTCGCCGCCAACCCGACGGAGCCGCCCACCGAAAAGCCCAAGAAGAATGAGCCAAAGCCCACCGAGCCGCCGAGCGTGACCTACTATCCCGTTACCTTCCGCAACTATGACGGCTCCCAGTATGCGGCGTATAACGTCAAGGAGGGCGATCCCCTGCCGATCCCCGACGGCACGCCGACCATGCCGGAGGACGAATACTACACCTACCGCTTTGTCGAATGGAACCTCGACGTTGAGGGCGTGGACTTCCAGCACCTGAACGTCGGCATCGAAATCTATCCGGTCTTTGAACCGGTGGAAAAGGATCAGTCATGAAGTACAACCTGATTTTTTACATTGCCAAGAAAACCTCTTACTGTGAGCGCGCGGTACGCAAGGCGCTGTCCGGGATCGGCGGCGAGCCCTACCGCGTCACCGCCGCGGTCACCCCGGTCGCGCTGGGCGAAGAGGTCGGCGACAGCCTGAGGATTTGTCCCCTGACCGTCATCATCGGCGGCTTTGAGGCTGACGGCGACGAGAACCTGCAGACCGTCCTCTCGCGCGTATTCTCCAACTCCTCACTCACGCTCGAGAATATGCGCAAGCTCACCGCCGACAGCGGTCAGGAGGGCTATATCGTGCGGTATAAAACGCAGATTCTCTTAGCCCTGCCCGACAGCCCCGGAGACATCACGCAGCTTTGCAGCAAGGAGCTGCTCGCGTATATTGAGGATAAGGTTAACGGGTAAGGGCGAACGGATAATGGTGAATGGTGAATGGTTGAGGGAAAGCCTGACGGCTTTTTGATTTGAATACTGATATCAATCAATAACGCTCATGACTCTTTGGAAGCCATGAGCGTTTTGTTATGGAATAGATTCAATTGGGTTGCGGGTTCCCGCTCCTTGAAGCGATATGCGTTTTGTTTTGGACTGATTTCAATCGGGCGCGGGTGTCCCGCCCTTCACCCTTCACGATTCACCATTCACCAAAGCTCACACCATCAAATCGCATACGAGATCGCTGATCTCGGCAGGATTCTCGAGGTTTAAGCCGTTGATCAGTCTCGCCTGGGCATACAGGATCTTGCTGTAATCGACGAGCTTCTCCTTGTCGTTTTCGAACAGGGCGAGCAGTTTTTCCTTGATCGGGTGCTCGCGGTTGATCTCCAGCACGGTCTCCGCCTTGATGTTCTGACCTTCCGTACCGGGCATCTTGTTCAAAATCTGCTCCATGCCGACGGAGACGGCGCCCTCGCTGGACAGACACACAGCGTGTCCCTTGAGGGTATTGGTATAGCGCACCTTCGCGACCTGGTCGCCGATGCTCTCCTTCATGAAGCGGAACAGCTCCTCGGACTTGTCGTTTTCTTCCTTGAGCTGTGCCTTCTCCTCCTCGTCGCCGAGATCGAGGTTGTCGGTGCAGACGTTGAGGAAGGCTTTGTTATCATAATTCTGCAAAATCTGGACGCAGAACTCGTCGATATCCTCGGTGAGATACAGCACCTCATAGCCCTTTGCGAGAACGCTCTCGACCTGCGGCAGCATGGCGATCTTCTCGGCTGTCTCGCCGACGGCATAATAGATCTTGTCCTGATTCTCACGCGCGCGATCGAGGTATTCCCGGAACGTGGTATAATTGCCCTCGCCGGAGGTCTTGAACAGCAAGAGATCCTGCAGCTCCTCGCGGTTGACGCCGAAGGAGGAATAGATGCCCCATTTGAGCTGGGCGCCGAATTCCTTGAAGAACTGCTCGTACTTCTCGCGGTCGTTTTTCAGCATCTTGCCAAGCTCCGAGGCGATCTTCTTCTCGAGCGCCTTGGCGATGATCTTGAGCTGGCGGTCATGCTGGAGCATCTCGCGCGAGATATTCAGGCTCAGATCGGCGCTGTCTACCAAGCCCTTGACAAAGCTGAAATGATCGGGCAGCAGATCCTTGCACTTCTCCATGATCATCACGGAGCTGGAATACAGCTGTAAGCCCTTCTCATAATCGCGGCTGTAATAATCATAGGGCGCGTGGGACGGGATGAACAGCAGGGCGGTATAGGTGGCGGTACCCTCGGTGGACTGGCGGATGACCTTCAGGGGCGCTTCATAATCATTGAACTTGCCCTTATAATATTCGGCGTATTCATCGTCGGTGACCTGACTTTGCTGCTTCTTCCAGATGGGCGTCATGCTGTTGAGGGTTTCATCCTCAAAGACGTCCTCATACTCATCCTCGGTGCCCTCCTTCTTCTCCTTATGAGAGGTGAGCATCTTGATCGGATAGCGAATATAATCGCTGTACTTCTTGATCAGCTCGCGGATGCGGTAGACCTCGAGGAACTCGCCGTACTTCTCTTCGTCGGTATCGTCCTTGATATGCAGGGTGATGACGGTGCCGGCGCTGTCCTTCTCGCCGGGGTTGACGGTATAGCCGTCGGCGCCAGAGGACTCCCAGACAAAGGCTTCGTCAGAGCCGTAGGCGCGGCTGACGACCTTGATATGATCGGCGACCATGAACGCGGAGTAGAAGCCCACGCCAAACTGACCGATGATATCAATATTCTCGTTCTGATTCTCCTCATCGGATTTGAAGTCGAGGGAGCCGGAGCGCGCGATGGTGCCGAGATTCTTCTCGAGCTCGTCCTTCGTCATGCCGATGCCGTTATCGGCTACGGTCAGGATGCGGTTGTCCTTATCCACGGTCAGACGAATCTCAAAATCGTCGTGCGAGAGCCCGACGCTGTCGTCGGTCAGCGAGCGGAAATAGAGCTTGTCGATCGCGTCGGACGCGTTGGAGATCAGCTCGCGCAGGAAGATTTCCTTATGGGTATAGATGGAGTTGACCATCATATCCAGGAGCTTTTTGGATTCTGTTTTAAACTGTTTTTTCGCCATTATTGATTACCTCACTTTAGCGGTATAATGAAAAGGTGATCACACCTTGTTAATCACATTCTTATTATAAACCCATATTTTAGCACTGTCAAGGTTAGAGTGCTAATTTGTTGTAAACAAACTATTAACATTACGCAGAGCAACCGACGCGACAAAAAGCCGCACGACAAACGGCTGCCCCTTTCGGAGCAGCCGTTTGGTGCGTTATCGGGAAGCCGCCGAGCGTTGGCTCGCGGTCTCTTATTTGATGACTCTGTATCTGACGATACCGTCTACGCCCTTGATCGCCTCTTCGGCGTCGGCGTTGGGAGCGGTCGCGTCGATGATGGTGTAAGCATAGTCGCCGCGGCTCTTGTTCTCCATGTTCTCGACGTTGCCGCCGATGATCTCGAGGAGCTTCGAGATGAGCTTCGGGGTGTTCTGGTGGAATACGCAGAAGCGAACGTCGCCGGTCTTGGGCATAGAGACATTCGGGAAGTTGACGGAGTTCTTGATGTTGCCCAGCTCGATATACTGCTTGATTTCGTCAGCAGCCATGATCGCGCAGTTGTCCTCGCTCTCGGGGGTGGAGGCGCCCAGATGCGGCAGCGCTACAACGCCGTCTACACCGATCAGATCCTGCGTCGCGAAGTCGGTGACATAAGAAGCGATCTTGCCGCTCTTTAAGCCCTCGATGATATCGGCGGAGTTGACCAGACCGTCACGGGAGAAGTTGAGGATGCGGACGTCGTCCTTCATCTTCGCGATACTCTCGGCGTTGACCATGCCGCGGGTGCCGTCGTTGAGCGGCAGATGATAGGTGACATAATCCGCCTGCGCATACAGCTCGTCGATGTTGCTGACGGTCGCGACGTGGCGGCTCAGGTGGAGCGCCGCGTCAACGCTGAGGTAGGGATCGTAGCCGACCACGTGCATATGCAGCGCGCGCGCCGCGTTGGCAACCAGCACGCCGATCGCGCCCAAGCCCACTACGCCGAGCGTCTTGCCCTTGATCTCGGGACCGACAAACTGGTTCTTGCCCTTTTCGACGGTCTTGAGACAGTTGGGATCATCCTTTAAGGTCTTGTTCCACGCGATACCCTCGCTGAGCTTTCTCGAGCCCAGCAGCATACCGGCGATCACGAGCTCCATGACGGCGTTCGCGTTCGCGCCGGGGGTGTTGAATACGCAGATACCCTTTTCGGTGCATTTATCGAGCGGAATGTTGTTGACGCCGGCGCCGGCTCTGGCGATTGCCAGAAGGCTATCGGGCAGCTCCATGTCGTGCATGGCGGCGGAGCGTACCAGAATCGCGTCGGGAGCGGCACACTCGTCAACACAGTTATAGTTGTCGCCCAGTCTGTCGGTACCGACAGCGGCGATTTTGTTGAGCTTTAATACTTGATACATGATTATCTCCTTTGGTCGGGAATGAAAAGCTTGGCGTAAGGCGCGCAAAGCCGGATCGAATCAGCGTCCGTCAGGTTCGGCGCCCTTCATCATTCGCTCTTCACCGATTATTTATTCTCTTCTTCGAACTTCTTCATGAAAGCGACGAGCTTCTCGACGCCCTCGACAGGCATGGCGTTATAGATCGAAGCACGCATACCGCCGACGGTACGGTGGCCCTTGATGTTGATGAAGCCGGCTTCGGTCGCCGCCTTGACGAACTTCGCGTCCAGATCGGCGTCGCCGGTGACGAAGGGTACGTTCATCAGGGAACGGTCCTCGGGAACGACGGTGCCCTTGAACATCTCGGAGGAATCCAGGAAGTCGTACAGAATCTTTGCCTTCTGCTCGTTGCGCTCCTTCATCTTCTCCAGACCGCCGACCTCGTTCTTGATCCACTCGAGAACGAGCTTCGCCATATAGATGGTGTAGCAGGGAGGGGTGTTGTACATCGAGCCGTTATCGGCATGAATCTGATAGTTGAACATGGTCGGGCAGATATCGCGCGCCTTGCCCAGCAGATCCTCGCGGATGATACAGATGGTCACGCCGGCAGGCGCCATGTTCTTCTGGGCGCCGGCATAGAGCATACCGAACTTGCTGACGTCGATCGGCTCGGACAGGATGCAGGAGGAGATGTCAGCGATCAGCGGAACATCGCCTGTATCGGGGAGCTCGTGATAAACGGTGCCGTAGATGGTGTTGTTCATGCAGATATAGAAGTAATCCGCGTCGGGGGTAAAGGTGCTCTTGTCGAGCTTCGGAATATAAGAGAAG
>CADBUN010000154.1 GCA_902797825.1 uncultured Ruminococcus sp.
ATAGCCCAGTCCCCATACGGTGACGATATACTTGGGGTTAGAGGGCTCGTCCTCGACCTTCATGCGCAGGCGGCGGATGTTGACGTCTACGATCTTTTCTTCGCCGACATACGCCTCGCCCCATACGTGGTTGAGGATATCGGTGCGGTCAAGCGCGACGCCGGGGTTGGAGAAGAAGTATTCCATGATCTGGAACTCCACCTGCGTCAGCTCGATCATCTTGCCGTTTTTCATCAGCGCGCGGTTCCTCAGGTTCAGGGTGAAGATGCCGCTTTGCAGCTCTTCCTTAAAGTTATTCTCGCTCTTCTGCTCCGAGAGGGAGACTCTGCGGTACAGCGAGTCTACGCGCGCGGTCAGCTCAGAGGGGGAGAAGGGCTTGGTGATATAATCGTCGGCGCCCAGCATCAGGCCGGTCACCTTGTCCATCTCCTGGGTACGGGCGGACAGCATGATGATGCCGATGCCCGAGTTCTTGTTCCGCAGCTCCTTACAGACCTGCAGTCCGTCGATACCCGGCATCATGATGTCGAGGATCGCTACGTCAAAGTCGCCGTTGTGCTCCTCGTATTTTTCGAGCGCCATCTCGCCGCAGTCTGCTTCTACGACGTCATAGCCGGCTCTTCTGAGATTGATCACCACAAAGTCGCGGATCGCGGCTTCGTCTTCGCATACCAGAATCTTTTTCATTTTAGTTCCTCCGTTCGGGATGAATTACTGATTGTTTATCGTTTGATATGAAGATTCAATGAAAAGCTTCATAAAGTTTATCGGGAAATGATGCGACCGTGTTTAAGGAGTATGCGTATCCAGCAGCTTGAAGCTGTCTTTGATCGCGTCATGGGTGAAGGGCGAGCCCTCCTTCAGGATATAGGTATAGATATAGGTTGCGCTCTCGCCCAGGTTTGCCTCTGCCGTCAGGCTGCTGTCATAGCTGTTCTTTTCATAACGCTTGACGGTGATCAGCTCCTTGCCGACGACCGGCTCGGCGCCCTTGGCGCTCAGGCTGTACAGGGTGACCGCGTTATCGTCGGTATAGCGCGCCGTCAGGGCGCTCAGCTGTTCGGGCGTGAATTGAAGCATAAAGCCCAGCCTGTCGCATAGGACGCCCTCGAGGATGGCGGACAGCGCCATTTGCTCGGGATCATAATCGCTCCAGCGAACCAGATGACATACCGTCTCGGGCTCCTCGTCCTTGGTGTGACCGGACAGGGAGCACAGCGGAACGTCGATGATGCCGTCGCCGTTAATATCGGCGGAGGTGACGGAGCAGGAGCGGACGCTCTCACCGTAGCTGCTGTTGAGAAACAGCGGATTCACCAGCATATGCGCCGCCGAGTCATAGTAGAGCAGCTGGGTGGTATAATCACCGCTTTCAAGCCTGCCGTCCGCGACGGCGCCGTACAGCTCGTCGCTGATTCTGTCAAAGCGCAGACCTGCGTAGGAGCGAACGTCCGAGTCGATGTCACAAGCGGATTTTTCGGCAAAGCCATCGTCTGTATACACCATCAGCTGTGCCTTGGCGGCGGTTTCTCCGGCGTGAGGCGTCAAGACCAGGATATCCGCCGCGGAGTTGCCGTCAAAGTCACCGACGACATAGTCGGTGAAGCCTCCGGCGATCGGGACGCTGTCGATGCTGTCGGACATCATATAGGCTTCCGCCGCGCTCAGCGGCGAGCCGATTTCATAGCCGATGACGATCTCCTGTATGCCGTCGGCGTTCACGTCCGCGAAGCACAGCGTGCTGATATTGGCGGAGCGCAGCCTTGTGCTGCTGTATTTGGTATAGCTGTCGTCCGTTTTCAGCGAGACGAGCATCCGCGGCGTTTGGTCGGAGGCGGTATAGAGCGCGACCGCTTCCTCGACGCCGTCGCTGTTGATATCCTGCAGGATGATGCCGCTGCGGTAATTGCCCGAGACAGGATAGATCAGGGAATAGGCGCCCTTCGCGTCCTTTTCGATCATGGTCTGTATCTCGGCGCGGCTGCCTGCCGCCTTGGGCGGGGCGAGGATATCAGCGCCGCTGAGGCTCAGGGAGGTACAGCCGGAGAGCAGCAGCGCCGTCATCAGAACGGCTGCCAACAGTCGCTGTCCTTTCATGCCTTTGCCTCCTTGCAGATTTTGTTCAGTGGTTAGTGGTTAGTGTTCAGTGGTCAGAATATCAATCGTCATGGCGAGGGCTCAACCGGTTCCTTACGTCCTTGTTCAAACCGTCGCTTCCAGATATTTAATCGGGATCCCCTCGTCGGTGAACATCTGTTCATGCTCGGTGACGATATTATCCCTGACGTCGCTGTGGTGCAGGTCGCGCGTAAGGTAGCGGATATGATAGCCTGCCTCTTCAAAATACGCGACGCTGTCCTCAAACAGCTCGTCGTTATCGGTTTTAAAGTAGATGACGGCGTCCTCGGTGAGGAAGTCACGGTACATCCTGAGCTTCTTCGGATAGGTCAGGCGGCGCTTTTGGTGCTTGAGCCGCGGCCACGGGTTACAGAAGTTGATATACATCACGCCGATGCGATCGTCCGCGCCGATCGCCTTGTCGATCTGTTCGACGTTACAGCGTACCAGCGCGATATTGTCGGGGGTTTTCCGGGCGTTTTCGAAGATGCGCTCGATGTTGCGCCTGCCCACACCCAGCATATCGCTCTTGATATCCATGGCGATATAATTCGTGTCGGGATTGCGCCTCGCCTTTTCGGCGACAAAGGTGCATTTGCCGCAGCCGATCTCCAGCTCGATGGGCTTCTCATTGCCGAAAAAATCCTTCCATCTGCCGCGATACCGCTCGGGTTCATTGATATAGTAGCGGCATTCCGCCAGCTCCGGCTCCGCCCATTTCTTCTTTCTGATACGCATATTTTGTCCTGTTCTGTGTCGGGAAAGGCGCCTTGAGAACACCCTAATAGCCCATAATAACACATGATATAGTGATAGATACTACATCATTATAACAAAGCCTTGTGGTTTTTGCAATCTTTTTTTTACTTATATATAGCAAAAGCGTGATGATTTTGTGCGAAAACAACGGTTTTGTCAATTTTAATCGTGAATTTATTTCTGATTTGACATAGGATGACAGAAAATGATAACAATTTTTCATCAAATGAATACAGAAAATAAAAAAGGCAGGGAAGCGCGTTCCCTGCCTTAGCGTGTCAAAAAAGAACAGCAGTCCTTAAAAGCCGGACAATCCCCTGTCATAAAAAGTATATCACCGGTCGGTTGTGCCGTAGGTGATGTGCCGCTTGTCGGACAGGTGCCTTATATCGCCTGATACGGACAAACGGACGCTTCGCTGACGATGAACGTGACGTCGGGGAAGCGCGCCGCGAACAGCGCCCTGAGCGGCGCGATCACGACGTCCTCGGTCGAAAAATGCCCTGCGTCAAAGGCGGCGATCCCGTGGGCTGCCGCATAGAGGTATTGATGATGCTTCATCTCTCCGGTGACGAAGGCGTCCGCGCCGAAGCCTTCGGCGAGCTCGACGCCCTCTCCGCCGCCGCCCGAGGATACGGCGACGCGCGTCACGGCGCCGTCCGTAAAGCGTACCGAGGGGGCGTGCAGCCGCTCCTTGAGAAAGGCGGCAAATTCCGCGGCGGTATACGGCTTTGGCGTATCGCCGACCAGCATAAAATGCTCGGGATACAACACGGCGTTTTCGAGCGCCAGCGCGGCGCCCAGCGCCGTGTTCACGCCCTGCCGGGCGCGGTCGAGATCGGTGTGCAGGCACAGCGCCGCGAGATCGTATTTTGCCAGCAGATAGGCAGGATGATCGGGGCTGAGCGTATGCAGGGGAGAGAAGATCACCGGATGGTGGCTGATGATCAGCTCGGCGCCCTTTTCGCGCGCTTCCGCGATCACCGCCGGGGTGATGTCCAGCGCCAGCAGCGCCCGGCTGATTTCTGCGTCGGGAGAACCGACCAAAAGCCCGGAATTATCCCATTCCGCGGCGCTGTCAAAGGGCGCGAGCTCGTCGGCAAAGCGGATGATTTCATTCAGTTTCACGGATAGCCTCCTCCAGTTGTTGAACGGTCGGCAAAAGCGACGGATCGCCCTTGCATTTATTGCGCAGATTTTGCAGGCTGCGGCTGAGGAACGCGCGGCTTTCTGCCTGATTCAGCGCCAGCTTCCCGACGATGGCGGTATACAGGTCGCACGCGCGCGTCTCGCCGGTGTAATGTGCCGAGAGGACGGTATAGTACTTGTCCGCGTCCTTTACCGCCTCCTGCCGGTCGATCACAAAGCCGTTTTCATACAGCCATCGGATCAAATCCTCGTGGTGCGTCATCGGCTGCAGAACCAGGTGCTTGTCCCGATCCCGTACCCACGGCGCCGCGGTGAGGATATCGCGGATCAGCTCGCCGCCCATCCCGGCGATCACGATGTCGTCCGCCTCGTCGGGGCGCACCTGTAACAGCCCGTCCGACAGGCGCGTTCGGATACGGTCGGACAGGTTGTATTTGAGGATGTTATGCTGTGCCGATCTTAGCGGAAGCGGATTGATATCGCACGCGAGCGCCGAGGGGATCTTCTCCTCCCGGCACAGGCTGATCGGCAGATAGCCGTGATCGGTCCCGATATCCGCAAGGCGGCTGCCCCTGCGCACCATCTCCGCGCACAGGTTCAGCCGCCCGTAGGTCTTTTTGTCCGGCGTCATGCGCCGATCGCTTTGTTGAGTGCCGCTACCAGCGCGTCGGCGTCAGCGCCGTGCACCATGCAGGCTTCCTCGATGCTTTCGCCGCGCGAGGCGGGACAGCCGAGACAGTGCATCCCCATCTGTAAGAACAGGGGAGCGGTAGCAGGATATTTGTCCAGAACGTCGCCGATAACAGCGTCTTTGGTGATCATAACAGTACCTCCGCATTCATCATTTGTTTGATAAGCTTAGTATAACACATTACAAATCAAAAAACAATACGCGCCGGGAGGAAATTATTTCAGCGGCAAGCAGACGTAAAAACAACCTGAATCATCGTTTGTTCAGCGGTTAGTGGTTAGTGGTTAGAAATTGTAGGGACGATCATTGATCGTCCGCACGGCAGGAACGCTTCCGTCCGATCCTTCACATTCGATCACAACAGCGCGGTCTTTCACCGGAAACCTACAGGAATACAGGTGAGGGCGAAGCCCTCCCATCACCATTCACCATTCACCGTTCTCCGTTCACTATTCACCGTTCTCCGTATACGATTCCAATCAGGTGAGGGCGAAGCCCTGCGTTCATTCCTTGTTTCTTTCCTGCTTTTGCCGGTAATCCTCCAGCGCCGCTTGGATCGCCTCCTCCGCCAGGACGGAACAGTGGAGCTTGTGGGGCGGCAAACCGTCCAGCGCCTCGGCGACAGCCTGATTGGTCAGCTTCATCGCGTCCTCTACGCGCTGTCCCTTGATCAGCTCGGTTGCCATCGAGCTGGACGCGATCGCGCTGGCGCAGCCGAAGGTCTCGAACTTGACGTCGGTGATGATATCGCGGTCAATTTTCAGATACATCTTCATGATGTCGCCGCATTTGGCGTTGCCGACCTCTCCGACGCCGTCCGCGTCCTCGATCACGCCGACGTTTTGCGGCTGTAAGAAATGCTCCATGACTTTTTCGCTGTATAATGCCATAGCGTAACCTCCTATTTCAGTATGAATTCTTTTTTGCCCTCGGTCAGATCGCGCCATACGGGCGAAAAGCTCCTGAGATACGCGACGACCTCCTTGGTGGCTTCGATGATATGATCCGCCTCTTGTACGGTGATATCCTCGCCGATGCTCAGCCGCAGCGAGCCGTGCGCCACATCATGCACCCTGCCGATCGCCAGCAGCACGTGGCTGGGATCGAGCGCGCCCGAGGTACAGGCGCTGCCCGACGAGGCGGAGATACCCTTTTGATCCAGCAGGATCAGCAGGGATTCGCCCTCGATCCCCTCAAAGCTGAAGTTTACGTTGCCGGAGAGGCGCCTTTCGGCGTCGCCGTTGAGCGCGCTGTGGGGAATCTCGGACAGACCGCGGATCAGATAATCGCGAATCTTTTTCATATGCGTGTTGTGCTGTTCCATCGCGCCGACCGCTTCCTTCAGGGCGGCGGTCATCCCCAGGATGCCGGGCAGGTTTTCGGTGCCGGCGCGCTTGCCGCGCTCCTGCGCGCCGCCCTCGATCAGGTTTTGCAGGACGATCCCCTTGCGCGCGTACAGGAAGCCGACGCCCTTGGGACCGTGGAACTTATGAGCCGAGGCGGACAGCATATCAATTTGCTGTGCCTCCACGTCGATCGGCAGGTGACCGACCGCCTGTACCGCGTCGGTGTGAAAGACGACGTGACGCGCGCGGCAGATCGCGCCGATCTCGGCGATGGGCTGGATCGTTCCGATCTCGTTGTTGGCGGTCATGATGGTGACGAGGCAGGTATCCTCGCGCAGCGCGGCTTCGAGCTCGTCCGGGCGGACGAGTCCGCTTTCGTGAACGGGCAGCAGCGTGACCGTAAAGCCGTCCTTTTCGAGCTTTTTCAGCGTATGCAGGACGGCGTGATGCTCAAACGCCGAGGAGATAATATGGGTTTTTCCCTTCTTTTTGCCGTTCAAGGCGGCGGTCAGGATGGCTTGATTATCCGCCTCGCTGCCCCCCGAGGTGAAGATGATTTCCCGGGGCTGCGCGTGGATGATCCCGGCGATCTCTGCGCGCGCCTCCTCCAGCTTTTCCTTTGCTTTTTGTCCGATGGTATACAGGCTGGACGGATTTCCGTACCAATTCCGCATCCCGTCTGTCATCGCGTTGATCGCCGCTTCGCTCATCTCGGTGGTCGCGGCGTTATCAGCATATATATTCAAAAGCAAGCTCCTTTCTGTATATTGATGTATGATGCTTTCGTCAGGGGAGGGTTGAATCCCCTTCCCGAGAGCGGGATAATCTCATTATATACCGATTTACCTACTATGTCAATGGGTAATTTCATCCGGGCGTTCCATCCCTCCCTTCTGCCGCCGCTTCACGGCTCAAAGCAGCCTTGCGCTTGCTGTCGAAACGCCGACAGACCGGCGCGCGCCGTTTGTCCCTTTCGCGCGGCGATTGATCCTCGGATTCGTCACCATGAACAAGAAAACACCCCGGAAACATCTACCATCCGTGCAAAAATAAATATTGCATATTTGTAACTTTTATGATATGATTAAAATACGCGAAAAACTATAAAAAAAAGGAGGATTTAAATTGAGAAAGTTTATTAGCGTATTATTGGTTCTCATGATGGTTCTGTCCGTGACGACCGTCGCGTTCAGCGCCTACAACGTGGTAGACGAAGAAGCGATTTCGATCACTGACGCGACTGCCGACTATGAGACCAAGGCAAGAGTCTATTTCATGATGCCTAACGGCCATAACGGCGACATCGGCGCCGAGGGCAATCGTTCTGCCAGCTGGTTGAATGAATACAACCTGGCTGCAGACGGCAATCATTATGCCGGCGTATATTCCTGGGACGGCGAGGCTGCTCCCGAGGCGTGGCCCGGCTACAGAATGGAAATCGAGGACGCCAAGCAGTCTATCTACTATGCTGACTTAGTAGGTGACGACGGCACCGTAAACCTGATTTTCAACAACGGCGTTGACGGCGGTCTGGATCCCGAGGATCCGATCTACTACTGCGCTGCTCAGACCGTAGATATCAACGGCGAGGGCGCCGACGAGGGCGATTTTGACTCGATCCCCCTTGGCACCTGGCGTGACGGCGAAGACGATATGCGTTGGGATTTTGACGGCTTCATCTATGTTGTCGATCCCGATCAGGTCGATGAGAGCCCCCTCTCCCACAAGCTCTCCTGCGGCGGTAACTGGTATGCTTACTACGGCAACGGCTGCTACGGTAACTACTCTCAGTATCAGTCCGAGGGCTTTGTCTCCGCTCAGGAGAACTGCCTGAACCCCGATCACTTTGTCAACGGCGTTCATGTCGGTTACCACGAGGAAGGCGCCGAGCCTACCACACACGTACATACCCCCGCTGAGGCTGTCAAAGAGAACGAAGTAGCTGCTACCTACAAGGCAGGCGGCTCCTATGACAGCGTTGTATACTGCTCCGAGTGCGGCGAAGAGATTTCCCGCGAGAAGGTCACCACCGAGCCGATCGCGCTCGACGCGAATAAGATTTACTTTGACGCAAAATCCACCGGCTGGGAGATGGGCGCCAAGGATAAGATCGCGTTCCATATCTTCGGCGGCGATCTGACCAACGGTCTTGCCTGGGGCTCCAAGAAGGCTGTCGGTACCGCGACCGCCGGCGCTGACGGTCTCTTCGAGATTGATCCTGCCGCGAAGCTCGGCTACACCCTGAACCCCGGCGTACAGTACAAGATCATCTTCGCCCGTGTTGCCAGCAACGCGTGGTCGAACCAGACCTATGACCTGTTCCTGACCACCGATTGCCTCGGTCACGTGGCGTTCTGTGACGGTACCGAGTACGAGAACCCCGTAGACAGCTCCAAAAAGACGCTGGCTGCGTTCTGGGACGGCTTAGACGCCGCGACCGTCGGTCCCGTTCTCCAGATCTCCTCGATCGGTAACGTTGTCGGTACCTGCCCCGAGGCAGGTCAGACTCCCGAGTCTATCTTCACAAACTTCGCGACCATCAAGGTCGACAGCTTCCAGAACAAGACCGGTCTTGAGAACGCCCGTTACTACACTGTAGAGCAGGCGAAGGACAAGACCGAGCAGCAGATGATCGACGATATCGGTAAGGACCTCGGCCTGACCAAGCAGCAGGTTTATGACGTCTTTACCAACAATAATGTTGAAACCGTATGGGATTACACCGTATCCACCCTTCCCGGCGAGGTAGTATTCCCCACCGAGGCTCCCACCGAGAAGCCCACCGAAGCTCCCACCGAGCCTCCCAAGCCCACCGAAGCTCCCACCGAGGCTCCCAAGCCCACTGAGAAGCCCACCGAGGCTCCCACTGAGGCTCCCAAGCCCACCGAAGCTCCCAAGCCCACCGAGGCAGGCCCCAAGGCTGTTGTTACCATTTCCGGTATGGACGGCGCCAGCCGTGTCCGTGAATTCAGCGTTGGCGATACCTTTACGGTTTATACAACCCTGAACACCTCCGCTTATAACGACGGTAAAATCGGTTCTCTGAATAACATCCAGCGCTACACCTCCTCCGTACTGGAGCTCGTTAACGAGTATGATCCCGACGAGGGCGATATCCTGGATCCCGTCGCGATGTTCCCTGTTACCGGCAGCAAGACGACCGCTAACGGTAAGAGAATCGGTATGATCGCGTTCAACGCGTCTACTCCTTCCATCAAGAACGCCTTCCTGTTCAATTCGGACGAAAGCGTCTTAGTCCAGGCGACCTATCGTGTCAAGGCAGCCGGCGCAGCTACCGTTACCAACGAGCTGCAGACGCTGGCGATCGCTGACACTGCTCTGACCAAGATCGTAGACAGAGGTAATGTCGTACCCGGCTACGAGAACTTCAGACTCCACGCATCCTTTACCTTGCCCGAGGAGGAAGAGCCCACCGAGGCTCCCAAGCCTACTCAGAAGCCTACCGAGGCTCCCACGACTCCTCCCGAGACCGTACACGTCCATACTCCCGGCGCTGCCGTACAGGAAAATGTCGTAGCTGCTTCCTGCACCAAGACCGGTTCCTATGACGAGGTCGTATACTGTACCGCGTGCGGCGAAGAGATCTCCCGTACCGCTAAGACAATCGCGATTAACCCGAAGGCTCATACCATTGTATTCAAGCCTGCTAAGGCTGCTACCGCGACGTCCGACGGCTGGAAGTCTTACTTCTACTGCACCGAGTGCGGCAAGTTCTTCGGCGACCAGAACGGTACCGTTGAAGTTTCCTGGGATAGCATTGTGATCCCCGCTACCGGTTATCCCACCGAGAAGCCTACCCAGAAGCCCACCGAGGCTCCCAAGCCCACCCAGAAGCCTACCGAGGCTCCCACCGAGGCTCCCACCGAGGCTCCGACTCAGAAGCCCACTCAGAAGCCCACCGAGGCTCCCAAGCCTACCGAAGCTCCCAAGCCCACCGAGGCTCCTTCCGCCGATATCGTGATCATCTCCCAGCCCAAGGATTGGACGGGCGTTGACGGCGATCAGGTCAGCATCTCTGTCAAGGCAGAGGGCGAAGGCCTCACCTATAAGTGGTATTATTTCAAGGAAAGCACCCAGAAGTGGACCTCTGCCGAGGATTTCGACAACTGCTATGACGCGATTACGATGTCCGGCAGATTCAACGGCAGAAGAGTTCATTGTAAGATCACCGACGCCAAGGGCAACAGCGTGATCAGCGATGAAGCGACGATCTCTTATCCGTCCATCATCATCACCGCTCAGCCCGCCGATTGGGCAGGCTTCGACGGCGATCAGGTTAAGATCGCAGTTGCGGCTCAGGGCGACGGTCTGACCTATCAGTGGTTCTACTTCAACGCTGATAAGAACAAGTGGATCGCGGCGACCGATACCGACGCGGTTTACGATACCCTGACCATGGCTCCCAAGTTCGACGGCAGACAGGTATACTGCAAGATTACCGATGCCAGCGGCGCTTCCGTTAACTCCGATATCGCGACCGTTTCCTACGCTCCCGTAGCCATTACCGCTCAGCCTGCTGACTGGACCGGTCTTGACGGCGAGCAGGTCAACATCTCTGTCGCCGCTAAGGGCAACGAGCTGACCTATCAGTGGTATTACTACAATACCGGTAAGGAAAAGTGGATTGCGGTTGAAGATACCGACGCTACTTACGATTCGATCGCGATGGCTCCCAAGTTCGAAGGCAGACAGGTTCGCTGCAAGGTGACCGACGTCTACGGCAACTATGCGATCTCCGAGACTGCCACCATCGCTTATCCGGCTGTTATGATTACTTCTCAGCCCGCCGATTGGACCGGCTTCAACGGCGATCAGGTTACGATCTCTGTCGCGGCTAAGGGCGAAGGTCTGACCTATCAGTGGTACTACTTCAACGCTGAGAAGAACAAGTGGATCAACGCTCAGGATGAGGATGCTGTTTATGATTCTCTGACCATGGCTCCCAAGTTCGAGGGCAGAAAGGTCATCTGTAAGGTTACCGATCAGAACGGCTTTACCGTCATTTCTGACGAAGCGACCATCTCCTATGCTCCCGTAGCGATCACCACCCAGCCCGCTGATTGGGCAGGTTATGACGGCGATCAGGTTAAGATTGCTGTTGGTGCTCAGGGCAGCGAGCTGACCTATCAGTGGTACTACTTCAACGCTGAGAAGAACAAGTGGATCGCGGCTACCGATACCGACGCGGTTTACGATTCCATCACCATGGCTCCCAAGTTCGAGGGCAGAAAGGTATACTGCAAGGTTACCGATAAGAACGGCGCTTCCGTCGACTCCGACGCAGCGACCATCTCTTACGCTCCGCTTACCATCATCACCCAGCCCGCTGACTGGTCCGGCGCGAACGGCGAGCAGGTCAACGTTTCTGTTGAGGCTGCCGGCTATGATCTGACCTACCAGTGGTATTACTTCAACGAAGATGTGAACAAGTGGATCGCTACCTCCGATACCGATGCTACTTACGATTCCATCGCCATGGCTGCGAAGTTCTATGGCAGAAAGGTTTGCTGCAAGATTACCGATGGTTACGGCAACGCTGTTGTCTCCGACACTGCTACTCTCTCTTATCCTCCTGTTTATATTACTGCCCAGCCCAAGAACTGGACCGGTAAGGCAGGCGCCCAGGTCAACATTTCTGTTCTTGCTCAGGGCAGCGGTCTGACCTATCAGTGGTACTACTTCAACGCTGAGAAGAACAAGTGGATCGCGGCTACCGATACCGATTCCCACTATGATTCTATCACCATGGCTGCGAAGTTCGACGGCAGACAGGTATACTGCAAGGTTACCGATCAGGACGGCAACACCGTTAATTCCGAGGTTGCTACCCTCCATCTTGCCTGATTTGTCACAGCACAATCAAATCAATCGACTTCGGTCTGATTTGACCTGAGGTCATAAACGCAGGAGTCTCCGCAAGGAGGCTCCTGTTGTCTTATACTAAGTAGTAACAGCGAGATACTTCCGACGCAGGGAAAGCGAACGCCGCGGCGTGGGTTGCCGACGGTGGTTGCGACACAAGGACACGATACGAAGCAGCTTTGCCAAAGGAATTTTCCGTTGCTTTTGTGCATTGTTACTAATTCCCCTCCTTTATTTTTGGATTGCCTATCCATTTGTGATGTGATAAAATAAAGATGTCTAAATGTCATTTCTATCGGCAAACGCGAAGGAGGACGAGCGTTCTTTTTCCCGGAGCTTGAGACATTCCGCTTTTTGTCAGGCAGAAAGCGCCGGTTTCTCGTTTAAATTTTAAGAATGACATCATATCAGGTTGATTGATAAGGAGGACACATGATGAAAAAGTCGAAGAAACTATTATCACTCCTGCTGGCGCTGTTCATGATTCTGACAGCCGTCGCCGTGATGCCCCCGGCAGCCGCCGCGGCGGACGAGACGCCGGAGGTGGAGACCGCCGTCGTTACCGTCACCGGATTGAACGGCGAGAGTCAGTCTATGACGTTTCAGGTAGGCGATACCTTTACCGTCTATACGATGCTGAATACTTCTGCCATTGACGAAGGCAGGATCAGCTCCGTTCACGCTACCCAAAGCTACAACAGCGAGGTTCTCGCGTTAGCGGATGCCTACGATGAAGAAGAGGGCGAGATCCTCGATCTCAACACGATGTTCCCGATCACGAAGGGTGATACCGTTGCGAACGGCAAGCTCTCCGGCGAGATTAACTTCAACGCTTCGATCGCGTCGATCGTCAGCCCGTTCTTCTTTGACAGCAATGCTGCCAAGCTGATCGTTACTCACTATACGGTTATTGCCCCCGGCACCTCCGATATTACCACTGCCTTTATTACACTGGCAGGCAGCGACAGACAGCTGACGAAGATCGTTGACCGCGGCGTCATCGTGAATCCGAATTTCACGCTGTATGCTTCCTTCACCGATCCCGAGGCGGAGCCGACCGAAGCGCCGACTGAGGAACCCACCGAAGCGCCCACCGAGGCACCCACCGCGCCTCCTGTACAGGCGCTTGCCATCACCGCCCAGCCCGTTGACTGGACAGGCGCGAAGGGCGAGACCGCGACCTTTACCGTGGTTGCCGAGGGTACCGACCTGAGCTATCGCTGGTTCTATCGTCCTGCCGGTAAGACAAACTGGATTGATACCGGCGTGACGGAGAGCGTTTACGCGATCCCGATGAGTGACGCGCGCAACGGCAGACAGCTCTACTGTCAGGTCACCGACGGCGCCGGCAACAGCCTTGCTTCCGATACGGTGACGATGTCTTATCCTGTCGTCTCCGGTCCCGTCATCACCTCTCAGCCTGCCGACTGGACGGGTAATGACGGTGATTCGATCACGATCTCGGTGACTGCCGAGGGCGAAGGCTTGACCTACCGGTGGTTCTACTGGAAGGAAGAAAAATCGAAGTGGATCGCGGCAGCGGATACCGACGCGAGCTATGACGCGCTGACGATGAACGCGAAGCTCGACGGCAGACGCGTTTACTGCAGGATCACCGATATTAACGGCAACAGCGTGGATTCCGACGAGGCGACGATCTCCTATGCCGGCGGTCCCGTCATCACCCATCAGCCCTGTGACTGGTACGGCGGAGACGGCGAATTGATCCTTATTGATGTTTGCGCCGAGGGCGAAGGGTTGACCTACCAGTGGTTCTACTGGAAGGAAGAAAAGTCCAAGTGGATCGCCGCTGCCGATACCGACAACGAATATGACGTTTTGACGATGAACCCGAAGCTCGACGGCAGACGCGTTTTCTGCAGGATCACCGACGCCAACGGGATCAGCGTTGATTCCGACGAGGCGACCATCTCCTATGCGGGCGGTCCCGTTATCACCGCTCAGCCTGCCGATTGGACAGGCAACGACGGCGAACAGATCACGATCTCGGTTGTTGCCGAGGGAGACACCGAGCTGACCTACCAGTGGTTCTACTGGAAGGAAGAAAAGTCGAAGTGGATCGCGGCTGCGGATACCGACGCGAGCTATGACGAGCTGACAATGGCGCCGAAGTATAACGGCAGACAGGTTTACTGCCGGATCAGCGACTTCTTCGGTCACAGCGTCAACTCCGAGATCGCTACGATTTCTTATCCGAACGCATGATTCCGTGCTTCATGAAAGCCCGTTCACATGATGCGTCAATCCGTGAAAGCGCTTCATGAAATATACATGATAAAAGCAAAAAACAGGCGTCCTGCTCCGCGCAGGGCGCCTGTTCTATTAGTCAGTTTTGTATGAGTTAGAAAGGCATAGAAAAACAGCGCCCCAAGGGACGCTGTAAGCAATACTATCTATTATTCAGCTTCCGCCGCTTTTTCAGCTTCGTTTCTCTTTGCGAAACATTCGCTGCAATAGTAATCCTTGCCTTCCATCGGCTTAAATGGGATATGTGCTTCGCCGCCACAGTCTGCACACACGGTCGTGTGCAT
>CADBUN010000155.1 GCA_902797825.1 uncultured Ruminococcus sp.
TTGATTGAACAGTTTATTTGTGTAACTCACATTCATCACCAAAACTATTATAAAGTATATTTGTTCTTTTGTAAACAAAATGTCAACATATATAAGGATTTGGCTTTACAAATTCTATGCTCGCTAAAGGATAAGACAAATAATAAATCCGTTACGAACACTCGTACCACTAATTTAGCTCAGAAACGACTTGATTAAGCCGTTTCTGAGCTTTTTTCTTTTTGAAATGAAAGTTGTCAATTATGATCGGTAAGCGGCGATTATCTGTTTATATGAGATAACCGCTTTTCTATACAGACAAATGATATTGTCGGGTTGAAAAGATGTTACGCACTTTCCATCGAATAATCCGTAAAATCGAACCAGAAGCGTACACCCTTCTCCGTGTTCTCGAAGCCGCATTTGGTATGCTCGATCAGGGAGATTTCTTTGACGATAAACAGTCCGAGACCGGTGTTCTCTGTCCCGCTCGGAGAAGTAGTAAAGGCTTCTGTCCAGATCTTCTCTCCCAATTCATCCGGAATCTTTCTGCCTTGGTTTTCGACAGTAAGGCGAACGGATTTTCCGATCCCATCAAGCGAGACCTTGACGACCGTATGCCGGTCGGCGTTTTGGACGGCGTTGGAAAGATAGTTTTTAAAAACGTGCTCTACATGATCGCGCACGACCGATAAATGCAGTCCCGGACGGATATCGGTTCTCAGCTCCAGATCGCGCGATTCGACATAGGCGCGGCGGCTGTCGCACAGCTCGACTAACAGCGCGCTGACATCTGTCAACTGGGCGTCCTTGCGGATCAGCTCGCGCTCCTCGGTGGTGAACTGCAGAACCGAGCTGATCATCTTGTTCATTTTGCCGATCTCTTCCATTGCAGACTGATAATAATACTCTTTCTTCTCCTGTTCCTTGCAGGTGGCGATCATTTCCACCTGACTGGAGATCACGGCGAGCGGCGTTTTGAGATCGTGCGTAATGTTCCTGAGCATCAGCCTGCGCATTTGTTCAAACTCCTTGATATAGCTGTTGTCCTCGCGCAGGACGAAGTTGTAGTTTTCTAATTCAATGATATTTTCCTGAATGGTATCCGCCATTTTGTTGACGCTTTTTGCCAGCTCTCCGATCTCGTCGTTGCGGATCTTGCCCTGATAGCGCACGGAAAGATTCTTCTCCGAAATCTGTTTTGCGACGCCTGTGACTTCCTTGACCAGCTTGACGGAGCGGGAGATGGCGAGGTATAACGTAATTGAGCAGAAAATCAGGTAGAAAATCACAACGAAGCCCAGTATTTTGTTGGAAAACGCGAATACATCGCTTACGCCGCTCAGACTGTCCTTCATCTGAATATAGTAGGTTTTACCGTTTACCTCACAACGTGTATACAGCCTCACGGCAGGCTCGTCGTCAACCGTTGCGAAATAAGGCTTTGAATCCTCCTGAAAACGATCTGTCTTATCGCTGAACAGCTTTTTCAAAAACTTTTGATTGTTGCCCAGCTCAAACGATGAATACAAAGGGTTAAAAGCTTCATCAAATACATACACGCGATAGGATACGCCGGAATCGGTGAAAAACTGTCCCAGCGTATCGGAATCAAATGGCTCGACCGCTTTCAGTTTATCGGAAAAGGCGGCGACTCGTTTCGTTTCCTGATCAATATACATCTTCGGCTGGAGATAAAAGTAGATCGGCGCCATGATCCCTGCCAGCAGGACAACGGAAACGATGATGACTACGATCAGCTTGAATGTCAGTTTATTCTTCATGCGCCACCTCAAATTTATAACCTACACCATAGACGGACACGATATAATGGCTGTGTTCGTCTAGTTTTTTTCTCAGCTGTTTAACGATCGTATCAACCGTCCTGAGGTCGCCGAAATAGCGGTCTCCCCATACGCGGTCGAGGATCGTATTGCGGCTCATCACGATCCGCTCGTTCTGCATAAACAGCAGCAGCACGTCGTATTCTCTCGGCGTCGTGGTAATCAGCTTATTATCCAGATATACTTTTCGTTCATCGGTGTTCAGCTTTAATGCACCTTTGACAAGCTCTGTTTCTTTGGCGTTTGATCGTCCGGCGCGTGAGAGCAGGGCATGGATATGCTCCTTTAAGACGCTGAGCAAAAACGGCTTGGTGATATAGTTATCCGCTCCGAGGCGGAAGCCGGCAAGCTGATCCCGTTCCGATTCACGTGCTGAGAGAATGATGACTGGAATGTCGGAATCCTCACGGATTTTTCTGAGCACCTCAAAGCCGTCGATATCGGGCAGCATCCCGTCGAGCAGCAGCAGTGAAATATCATCCCCGTGACTGTTAAACGAATCAAGCGCGCTTTGTCCGTCGGGACAGGCGGTGACTGTAAAGCCGTTCATTTGCAGATAATCGCTGACGGTAGAGCGAAGTTTCGGATCATCCTCAACCAACAGGATATGGGGCGCGGTATTCATAATCCATCCTCCTCAATCGGTTTCTTTCACTATATGACAGAAAAGTGATAAAAATATGATATATATAGCTCTGATATCATAATTGTATCAAATTTTTGTTATATAGTAAATAAAAAATAGGATAATTGCATAAAGTTTATTCACAAAGAGGTAAACATGAAAGAGAATCAGAATCATAAAAAAGGCGTGATCATCGCTGTGATTGTTTTGATTGTACTGATCGCAGCCGGAGCAATCGCTTATGCGTTTTTGGCGCCTAAGACAGTAGAAGGGGGTTGGGAGCTGATTGTGAATCCCGAAACCTCACAGGCAACGCCCGATGAAACAGAGAAGTCAAGCCGTGAAAAGGTATTCTATATCTTCTCTAAACCGGGCGAATATGGCGACGGTACTTTTAAAACCTGCTATGACGGCGGTGTAGAAGAAGGGGAATACAAGCTCTCTGAAAAGGCGGGAGTACGCTACATCAATCTCGGTACCGAGGAGCTCGTCTATACGATCACCGGCTCGAAGCTTTTCGGCAGCGCGAAGCTGACGATCACCTTCCCGGAACAGACGGATCAAGAAACCGGTCAGACAACGCCGGCACAGGATTATGTCTTTGCACAGGCAAAAGCCCCTGACTATGAAAAAGAAGCCTACTCATCCTTTGAGACGGATGAAGCGTTCATCGGCGAATGGATCGCCAATACAAGATCGGTACCATATTATACGTATGAAATCCCGTATACACAGACTGTCAAGATTCAAAAAGACGGTATCATGACGATTCGCTATGAGAGCAGCGATTTGATGCTCGATCGCACTATGTACTTTGCTTATACCGCAAAGAATGATGCGCTGACATTCAGCTTGGTAACTGACAAGGAGACGCAGTATACGGTTTCATATACTTTTGATAATGCCGGAAATCTGACCTTTACTCAGGATGATACGAAGGATTCGATCTTCTCGGATGCGTTCTTCGGCGACGCGACCTATTATACGCCGGAGCAGCTTCCCGAAGCCGTTACACCGACGCTGTCAAAGGTTGAGGGATAATCTATTATATTTTGGCTGAAGGGCGCTCTGCTCAGCCTGTATCATATACTGATTCTTTGATGATCAGTAAATAAAAATGAGAGGATGATACTATGAAAACAAACATCTTCAGACGTTTGTTATCGCCAATGCTGGCGCTGACGATTCTTGTCAGCAGTGCTGTTGTAAGCTTCACGCCGATTTCAGCGGCGGAAAGCGATCAGGCAGATACCGCTGCGGCGTCAAACGCTGAACCATCCAAAAACGAGTATCAGATCGTTTCTCCTGTACCGAGCGGTTCTTCGATCACACCGATCACCCAGGCGCCTCGTCTCGACTCCTTACAGGGTAAACGGATCGCGCTCGTCGGCGGCAGCTATGACGATATCCTGTTCACCGGCTCTCACGAGCGTGTACAGCAGTTCTACGAAACCAGCGAGATGTCCGACGGCTTGCCCGTTGTGCCGCCGACGCGCGATAAAGTCGAATACTACTTACAGTACACGACCTATGCCGCTACGGATATCGTGAATATGAAAAACGGCGAGATTCAGGATATGCCGCCTGCCAACCGGAAGGTATACGCCTATCAGGTAGCGGTCAACGCGATCATGGCAGGGTGTCCTCCCGAGTATATGCCGCTGTGTATTGCGATCGTACGCTGTTTTGCCAACGGCAACTTCTACAAGTCGCTCGCCAGTACCCACGGCTGGACGCCGTATGTGCTTGTCAGCGGTCCAATCGCCCGTCAGCTCGGTTTCTCTTATGACAAAGGCATGATTAACGAAGAAGCCAACAAGCTGTTGGGCAGATTCGTCTCTCTCGCCATGCTGAATATCGCCGGTTATAAGATTAAAGAGAATCGCATGGGTACCTTCGGCTATATGCTTCCGATCGCCTTCGCCGAGGATGAGGAAGCCTGTTTACAAATCGGCTGGAATCCCTATCATGTTGAGAAAAGCTATGATCTCAACACCAGTGTAGTCACCTGCGGCTCCACGCTGACGTGGGGCAATCCCGTTCAGGTCGGAACCAACGATCCCGAGAAAGCGCTGCAGCTTCTCTCCTGGGATGTGACCGAAAAACAGCAGAACGGTCTTGGCAACACCAATCCCCGCGAAGCGCGTATGGTCATGCTGACAAAGGACGCCGCCGCTAAGATCGCACAGGCAACCGGCTGCGGCTCTAAGACCGGCTTGAAGGACACGCTCATTGATACCGCGCGCAGACCGCTTTGGATGCGCACCTACGCCCATTACTGGGCGAATACGGGCTCCAAGATTCATCTGAACACCACCTTCGATCAGCATTATAACGATATCAGGCGCGGTGTATCGACCGAGAACGTCGAACGCGATTATGTTGCTTCCACCACCGTTCCGGAGTGGCTCAAGGGTGTTGTTCCGTATGACAAGATTGATACAACCCAGACGATCGAAGCGAATAACACCGGCTTCGTCATCACCGGCGGCGATCAAACCAGCCAGTTCCAGATCATGCCCGGCGGCGACACCTGTTCCTTTAACGTTAACCTTCCCCGCAACTGGGATGAGCTGGTTGCGCGTGAAGGCTACAGCCCGATCGGCAACTATAATCTTTCACAGTAACGCATAAAACTGTTTCTAAACTTGCAGAAAGGATGATAATATGAAGTCAAAGATTTTACATCGTTCGATTTCCGTGTTGCTGTGTTTGTTAATTGCGATAGGGCTGACGACAGTTTCGCTGACCGCGAACGCCGCTGCGTTACCGGACGGTTATGAGAATGATTATGAAAATATATCGTATCAGGATCTCGGTATCCTCGAGGATCAGTATGACCTGATTGAACCCGTCAACAACTTGTTTCCGATCATCTCTCCCAGCAGTAAACAGGATACCCATCTATTATACAAGGGAAGCTACAAGCAAGTAGAGGATTATCTAAAGAATAACGGGATGACCGACGGAATGTCCATCGTTCCTCCTACCAAGCTCAAGGCAGAAAAATTCCTCGGATACTCCTCCTACGGCTTCGATCAGCCTGTCGCGACCGTAGACGGAAGAACCGTCAAAGCGTATATGGTTGCCGCGAACGCCATCATGGCAGGCTGTGCGCCGGAGCATACGCCGTTTTGTATTGCTTTTACCGAGGCGCTGAGTAACAGCGACTATCTTGCTTCGCTAAGCTCCGGTAACCTCACGCCCATGATGTATATCAACGGTCCTGCCGCTCATCAGATCGGGATTGATCATACACAGGGCATGACGACCGAAGAAGCCAACATCGCGATCGGTCGCTTTATGGAGCTGGCGCTGATCAACTTTACCGATATCGAGCGCGATAATGCTTTCGGCTATGTTCAACCGCTGGTCTTTTCTGAAGATGACGAGACCTGTCTCAACATCGGCTGGACGCCGCATCATGTAGAAAAGGGATTTTCCCTCAACGATAATGTGATTACGGCGACGTCCTTTGCGATGTGGGGCAACAATGTCACTCCTGCGACCGACCTGCCTGACGAGATCATGAAGGTTCTTGCATGGGATATCACCGAGAAGAATCTCGGTGGATTGGGCAGCGCTTCGATAGAAGATAACGCGAATGCTAAACGCCTGATCTTTATCACGGAATCCGTTGCAACCGCATTGGCAACCAAGTATAAGAGCAAGGACGCGCTCGAAAGCGCTCTGGTTGAGAACGCACGCCGTCCGTTGTGGATGCGCGCTTACGCCTATTATTACGCCAACACCGGCGGCGCATTGTCTAAATCCTTCTCTACCGTTTATAACGAGCTGAAAGCCGCCTCTTCAGAGGACGCCAAGGTGACGGCGTCTCCGGCATGGATGAACGGCATCACCTATTCGGAGATCGACACCGTCGCCGCGATGAAGAAAGGGAACACCAATATCATCGTTACCGGTGACAGCTCCCGTAATAAAACACAGGTTATGCCCGGCGGCATATCGGTTGAAAAGGAAGTACAGCTGTCCAACAGATGGGATGATCTTGTCACCAGCGTTAATTACTTCCCACTTTCCGATTTCTATCTTTCTGAGCAGGATCATTCCATCACACCGCCCGCGAGCGTACCGTCTGTTTTGACGAACGGCACCTATCGTATCCTCGATCCTGCCTCGGGTGCTCAGTATCTTACCAGAGCCGGCAGGGTGTACTATGACGCCGAGACGAGCACGCTTCACTATTACGCGCAGGGCGCTTCGTCAAAATCGTCGATTACGCTGAATCCCGATACGGACGCTGCATTTATCACCTATCTCAACTCCTTAGGCTATAACAGCTCCTTTACCGTGAGAAACGGTCAATTCACCGAAGCGGTCATCCGCTTCTCCTCCAACGCCAGTAAGCTGAATAACAACATCGTTGCGCTGACAAATGAGTCGTTCAACGGTATGTCCCTGACGCTTCATGCGAATAATACCCAGAACAGCAATGCCGCAGGCGGCTTAGCCAAGGACGGCGCGACGGTTGAGTTCTCTGATACGGTCACCTCGTATACCGTGAATCTTGACGGCACGATCCAGATGGGGGAGAGAACAAACAACGCTTTCGTGACGCTCAGCGGCTCCACTGTTACGGTTAATCCGACGGTAGAAGCCGGCGCAACCGCTATCATCGGCGCTGCGAATACAAACGGCACCTATCGGACGATGACCTTTACCAACGGCGGCGACGGCACCTACAAGGTTACCTATAACACTGCCGGGACCTTATCCAACAGATCCTCGTCCGTCTACCTGAAGGGTACCTTCAACAACTGGAGCGACAGCGATGCTTTTGCGAAAACGGCGAACAGCGACGTCGTCTCCGCCACAAAAGAGCTCGGTGCCGGTACCTATGAATTCAAAATCCATAAAGCCGGTGCTGATGAATGGTATTCAAAGGGTGAGACCATCACAGATACCACTTACCGCCTTGCGCTGAATAAGAGCACCGATACCGCGAACTGTACATTGACCGCGACAGGCGGCACCTATGAATTCAAGTACGAGCTTTCTACCAATAAGCTCTCCGTTTACCGTGCAGACAACAACGCCGCTCAGGAGGAAGAAACCGAGACACCTGTTCCTACACAGGCGCCGACGTCCGCTCCTGTGACCGAGCCTGCAACTAAAACGATCACGGTCGGCGTCATCAGCTATGTGATCAATGAGCTCGGAGCAACCGGTTATCAGGTGCATTATTGGGGCGGTTCAGCCGTTGGTGATGTCAATCTCACCGCGACCGGAACCACAAAGCAAAAATCCGTCGGTTCCGCCTATTGGAACAACGCTCCACAGACCTTCACGATGTATACCGCAGCGATCCCCGCCGACGCAACCGGCTTTAAGATTCATAAGGGTGACAGATGGTTCGGCGATGACGGAAACGCTCTTACCCAGAACACCGCTTATACCTTCAATTACAGCGGCGATAAGGCGTTGTATGAGTATGTAGAACCCGTAGCGCCCACCTCTGCTCCCACACAGGCGCCGACCACAGCGCCTACTGCCGCTCCGACACATGCGCCTACGGCAGCGCCGACTCAGGCGCCTACGCAGCCTGCGGTATCAAACGGCTATTATCTTGTCGGTTCGATGAATGATTGGTCGCTGAGCGCGGATTATCAGATGACGCGCGTTTCATCACAAAACCCCAGGGAGTATAGAATCGAGGGAATCGATCTGACGACTACTTCTCAGTTTAAGATCGCCTATACCTCTGTTACCAAGTGGATTCCGTCCGGCGCCGATAATAACTATGGCGCTCACGGTGAAATTACCGCTGACGGTACTTATACGATCTTCTGTCGCCCGAACGAAGAAGGCGACGATAGTTGGTATAATAAGATGATTCTGGCTCAGCTGACGCAAGCCGCGCCCGAACCGCCGACAGAAGCTCCTACGCAAGCACCTACTCAGGCATCTACAGAGGCTCCTACCGCTTCACCGACGCAAGCGCCTACCGAGGAGCCTGCTCAACAGATTGTTATCGTATCTCAGCCCACTAACTGGACGGGCAACGACGGTGATCCGATCAGTATCTCTGTTATCGCGGAGGGTAAGGATCTGGCTTATCAGTGGTTCTATCTCACCAAAGGTAAGACAAGCTGGGTAAAAGCGGAGGATACCGATAACACTTATGACGGCATCAACATGAGATCGGATCGCAACAACCGACTTGTCTACTGTATGATTACCGACAGCGCCGGCAACAGCGTAAAAACCGATACCGTCAAAATCTCTTATCCTGAATACACCGCTCCCGTGATTACCGCCCAGCCTGTTTCTTGGACAGGTGAAAACGGAGAAACCGCAACCTTCACCGTATCTGCTCAGGGCGATAACTTAACCTATCTGTGGTTCTATCGCAACAAGGGTAAGGTGAACTGGGTGAACACCAATATTACCACCGCTTCCTACTCGATTGAGATGTCCTCCTTACGTAACGGCAGAGAGGTTTACTGCCTGATCACCGATTCAGCCGGTAACAGCGTTAATACCGACGTCGTCACGATGTCTTATCCCGAGCTGACCGGTCCTGTGATCGTCGCCCAGCCCAAGGACTGGCAGGGCTCAGACGGTGAACAGGTTCATATCAGCGTCACCGCAGCAGGTACCAACCTGACCTATCAGTGGTTCTATCGACCTGCCGGCAAGACCAA
>CADBUN010000156.1 GCA_902797825.1 uncultured Ruminococcus sp.
CATACGACAGTATGCCTGCGTCACTCGCCTCGCTCTGCGAAATTTATCACTAATATCTGATTAAATCTTTTTATCAAGGATTAGTATATAATGTAACGGGCTGATACTTGACACCGCTTGGCCTGCGGTCTAGAATAATGATAACGGAGGTGAAGAGATGGCGCGAATAATCATTAACGGCGATGACCTCGGGATGAACCGCGGCTGTACTCTCGCGATCGCGAGGGCGTTCGAGGAAGGGCTGATTACCGATACGACGATGATGGCGAACGGATCGTATTTTGACGAAGCCGTCAGGCTCGCGAAGCGGCAGGGCTTTCATGAGCGGATCGGGATCCATTTTAACCTGACCGAGGGCACGCCGCTGACGAAGGGGATTCTCGCGATCGCGGATTTTGTCCGGGACGGGCGCTTTCACAAGGGCTTTTCCGCGACGCCGCGCAGCCTGAGCGAGGAGGAGCGGGAAGCGGTTTATCGCGAGCTGTACGCGCAGGCGCGGCGCCTGACGGACGCCGGACTGCGGATCACCCATGCCGACTCTCACCATTATATCCATCACCTGATACCGCTCGCGCCGATCACGGCGGCGGTATGCCGACGGTTCGGGATCGACAGGATGCGGCGGAACCGCACCTTCGACACGCCGGAGCATCCGATCCTTACCGAGAACCGGGTGGATCACGGCTATTGGCAGGAGAACGGCTTTATCACGCCGATGTACTTCGGCAGGAGAGCCGACTTTGTGAATATGCCGATCCCCGACGGAACCGAGGTGATCGTGCATCCCGACTTCGATCAAAAGGGAAGGCTGATCGACCGCACGGGGATGCAGGAGGGGTATCCGACGGGCGAGCCGCTGGATTTTATCAGCGGGCGTAAGGACGTCAGTCTGATTTGTTATGATGAATTAGACTAAGCGGCAACAGACGCTAAAGTGTAGAATATTAAGGTGAAAAAGCTGTCGCAATTTTTGCGGCAGCTTTTTTCATTGACTGGTTTTGAAGGATGTCATATCATTTCAGATTAACGCTTTAACGCTAGAATAAAAAGACAAAGTCCCGTTTATGGGCAATGTCAGGGTGTAGAATAGAATCACAGAGAAAATCTGTAGACTGTATGGAAAGATAATATGAGGTGATTCTATGTTTGATGACGCAAGCTTCTATAACCGTTTGGCAGAGAGCTCCGCGAGCTACGGAAAGGCAAAATGCGCCGATTCGCCGATGTATATCGCGATCAGCGCGCTGGATTTTGACGAGGATTTGCTCGTTGCGATCGAGGACGCCGACGGCTATCTGGTCGGTGATGACAACGATCTGGCGGCATAACCCATGAAACAGGGCGAGCTCCCCGGGGCTTCTCAGCGGATTGACTCGGACATGAATATCCGGATAACAATTGTTTGAATTAGCCCGGAGACTGTCAGCCCTTGCGGTACAGCTCGATGAAGATGCGGTGCCGCAGGCGCAGGGGTTCTTCGTATGCTCGGAGCATCGTGCGATATGCCGCTTCAAACGCGGCGACCTGCTCCGCGGACAGAGACGCGCCGACGCCGCGGCAGGTCTTTACCCTGCCCAGCCACGCTTCCTTGGTGAAAATCAGCGCTTCATCATACGAGATGACATTTTCGGCAGTGAACCTGTCCTTCGCCCACGGAGGCAAGCGGTAGGTTCTTTTTTGAAAGCCCTCGGGGCTCCACGTCGGATTATACCGCTTGACGAGCGCGATCATCTCGGCGATCACGGGATCCTCCCGCGGCAGCCAGTCCATGAGGACGGTGCAGAATAAGCCGCCGGGCTTTAAGACGCGATGGATTTCCGCGGCGGCTTTTTCGGCGTCGAAATAGGGGAAGCACTGTACCGCCGTGACCGCGTCGAAGGAGGCGGACTCGAAGCCCGTAGCCTCGGCGGCGCAGACCTTGAAGCGGATGCGGCTCATGCCCTTTTCGGCGGCGAGCGCCCGACCGCAGGCGATCTGGTTCTCGGCGATATCGGTGGCGGTAAAGAACGCGCCGGTAGCATACAGGTTGATCGGCAGGATCGCCGTACCGCTGCCGAGGTCGAGGATTTGTTGTCCCTCTTTGCCGACGCCCAGCCCGATCAACCTGTCGTACAGGCTTTTGGGGTAGATGTCGCGGAAGCGCGCGTAGTCGGCGGAGGTTTTGCCGAAGTCGAACGCCCGGTTGTTGTCGATGTAAGAAAGCTTCATAAAGATCACCGACGCCATTGTAGCATGAAGCCGCCGTGCCGTCAACGCTTGCAAAATCCGCGCGAAAAGCGTATGATAGAGGCGGTGATTCGATGAAGCATAAAAAATCAGAGAAAACGAACGTGATGCGGATTTTAGAGCAGCATAAGATTCCCTATGAAAGCCATGATTATACCGATTCGGGCGCGGTCAGCGGCATGGAGGTCGTCCGGGCGCTCGGGCAGGAGCCGGGGCGGATGTTCAAGACGCTGGTGACGCGCGGCGCCTCGGGAGCGTATTATGTCTTTATGGTTCCGGTCAACGGCGAGCTGAACCTGAAAAAGGCGGCGAAGGCGGTCGGGGAGAAAAGCGTCGCCATGATCAAGAGCCGGGAGCTCTTGCCGCTGACGGGCTATATCCACGGCGGCTGTTCGCCCATCGGGATGAAAAAGCCCTTTGCCACCACGATCCATTATACGGCGCAGGCGTATCCTACCATCATGTTCAGCGGCGGCAGGATCGGCTGTCAGATCGAAACCTCGCTCGAGAACCTGCGCAGGGTGATCCCGGTCAAATGCGCGGACATCCTTTAGAGGGAGGAGTTTTTCAGTGGTCAGGGGGTAGTGGTCAGGCATTGTAGGGACGATCATTGATCGTCCGCATGGCAGGAACGTTTCCGTTCGATCCTGTGTATTCGATCACAGTAGCGTTCAGTGATTAGAATATCAATCGTCATTGCGAGGGGCGCAAAGGCTAAGGTTGAGATTGCCACGTCGGAACCCGAGTTCCTCCTCGCAATGACAATCTGAAATGCGCCCCGTGGCAATCTCAACCGATTATCAAAGCGGCGAGTAGCCGGTGACCGGCGGTCGGTTTGTAGGGACGACTGACCGTCCGCTCGGCAGGGTGCATGATCATCTCCATCCTCTGTTGTTTATGCCGTTTGATGAAACAGAAAAAGGGCGTCCCTGTTTGTGGGATTCCCACGGCTCACGGGGTGAGCCTCGGAATGACAGCGGGAGGAGTGGTCAGGGATCAGCGGCAAGTCGGCGGTCATCCCTGTGGATCCGCTTTTCGGCTTCCTCGAAGCTTCTGCGGCGGTATTTTTCACAGGAGAAAAAAGCGAAGAGATTTTGGTCATATTCACCAGAATTTATGCCCTATTCGAAGAATAAACCTATTTGACAGGACAACCTGTCTATGGTAAAATACAGACAATCAATTTAACGAATCTTTAAGGCGATACTGTGATATCGGCAAGATCTGATCATGAGGATACGGGTAGCGATACCCGGGATTTTGTGTACACGGTCTCGCCTTGGGTGAGGCTTTTTCATTAGGAGAAAGGTTTTTCTCCCTGAGAAGAAAGGAGCATGAATATGAGCGGCGTCCGGACGGATATTTATGAAAAAATTGTCAAGACAGACTTTTTGCCCCCGGTCGACAGCGCCCTTTTCCGCTCTGTGGACTTTTCTCAGTGCTCCGGTCAACCTGTTGTTTTTCCCGGCTTTTGTGATGTGCATGTGCATTTTCGCGAGCCGGGATTTTCTTATAAAGAAAAAATATCCACCGGATCGGCTGCCGCCGCGCGCGGCGGTTACACCGCCGTCTGTACGATGCCGAACCTCAACCCCGTGCCCGACAGCGTAGATCACCTGCGGCTGCAGCTCGATATTATCGAACGCGACGCGGTGATCGACGTGCTGCCCTACGGCGCGATTACCGTGGGCGAGAGGGGCGAGCAGCTCGCCGATCTGGAGGGGATGGCGGCGGACGTCGTCGCCTTCTCGGATGACGGCAGAGGCGTTCAGGATGAGGCGATGATGCGGCAGGCGATGGAACGGGCAAGGAAGCTCGGCAGGCTGATCGTCGCTCACTGTGAGGACAACGCGCTCCTGCACGGCGGCTATATCCACGACGGCAGCTACGCGAGGGCGCACGGTCACCGCGGCATTTGCTCACAGAGCGAGTGGGGACCGATCGAGCGGGATATCGCGCTGTGTCGCGAGACCGGCTGCGGCTATCACGTCTGCCATATCTCGACGAAGGAAAGCGTCGGGCTGATCCGCCGGGCAAAGGCGCAGGGCGTGGACATCACCTGTGAGACCGCGCCGCATTATCTCGTGATGGACGACAGCGATCTTCGGGAGGACGGGCGCTTCAAGATGAATCCGCCCCTGAGAGACCGCGCCGACCGCGAGGCGCTGATCGAGGGCGTCAGGGACGGCACGATCGACATGATCTCGACCGACCACGCGCCCCATTCTGCCGAAGAAAAGGCGCGGGGGCTGGAAAAATCCGCCTTCGGGATCGTCGGGCTCGAGACCGCCTTCCCGGTGCTGTATACCAAGCTGGTCAAGCCCGGGGTGATTACGATGGAGCGGCTCATGGAGCTGTTGGTCACCAACGCGAGAAAACGATTTAATATTCCGATAAAGAAAAATGATTTCACCGTCTGGGATCTCGACCGGGAGTTTACCGTCGATCCCGGTGAATTCCTGTCGATGGGCAGGGCGACGCCCTTCGAGGGCGAGAAGCTCTGCGGCGTATGCCTGATGACCGTGAAGGACGGCA
>CADBUN010000157.1 GCA_902797825.1 uncultured Ruminococcus sp.
AGTACAGCTCATCGCCGCAACGAACCAGAGGCTTGCCCTTATAGGTCGAAAATTCCTTTTCAGCCATTGGAATCAATCCCTTCGTTTGAATATAGTATCAGATTTCTCAGATATTCAGGTAAGATTTTACCATGACCTCGAGCAAATCGTCGCGGTCGATCTTACTGATGATATTACGGGCGTTGCCGTATGTTGTGATATAGGTAGGATCCTCGCTGAGGATATAACCGACAATCTGGTTGATGGGGTTATAGCCCTTTTTCTTCAGCGCGTTATACACCGTAGTCAGAGCCTCTTTCATCTCATCGTCGCGGTTACCGCCGAGGGAGAATACCATCGTCTTATCTAACATACAAACACCTCCGTCGAAACTTATACTATGTTATTATACTACAAATCGGTGAATAATGCAAGTATTAAATCGAGAGACGATAAACGGTCGGTCAGCCGGGAGGTAAGCCCTTATTTTTTCAGCAGGATACCGTCCTTCTCCAGATCAGCGATAATCGCGTCGGTCACCGCCGTTACTTCCTCGCGCGTCAGCGTGCGTGTGTTGTCGGAGAAGGTCAGGCGAACCGCGATCGAGGCGTTTTCCTTCGCTTCGTAAATATCAATCACATCAACACCCTTGATCAGCTTACATGACGCGTTCTTGATCGCTTTGGCGATCGGCGCAAAGCGCGAGGTCAGGAAGCTCAGGTCGATCTCGATCCCCGGGAACTTACTCGGCTCCTCATAACGGATCGAGGCGTTTTCGATCGCGGCGAACTTGTCCATATCAAGCTCGGCAAATACCACCGACGCGCGCTTATCGAGCTTTTTAAGCACGGAGGGATGGATCAGACCGATCCTGCCGATCTGAGTATCGCCGACCATCACCGCGTTCAGATTCACGGGATGCTCAAAGTCAAACGAGGGCGCAAGCTTCTTGAAGCTGACGGTTTGGTGCTTGAGCTCATCAACGAGCGTTTCGACGATCGCTTTCATCTTGAAATACTGTTCACGAACGTTACCGCCCTTCTGATACAGGGTGATGCCGAGGTGCTTTTCTTCGATACACAGGTTATCATCCGTCATCCCGGTGACAACTCTGCCGACCTCAAAGATGCCGTAGGACGGCGCATAGCCGAGGTTCGATTTGATCTGGCAAAGCTGGGTGGGGATCATGGTCTTGCGGATCGTTTCAATGTTGGGGTTAGTGGCATTCTTAAGCTTGATCACGCCCTCGTTGGCGATGCCCAGCTCCTTGAATTCATCGGCATAATTCCAAACATAGGAATGAAGCTCATGAAGGTTAAAATGCTTGACAAGGATATCCTTGACATTGTCCTCGTCCTTCTTCACGATCTCGGGGCGCGTCGGGAACAGCGGCGCGTTCGCGGTATGAATCTCAAAATTATCGTAACCGTAGATACGGGTGATCTCTTCGATGATATCCGCCTTGATGGTGACGTCCTTCGTGGCGCGCCAGGAGGGTACCGTCACGGTGAATTCGTCACCGTCATTCTCGACGCCGAAGCCGAGACGTTTCAGCGTATTGACGATGGTATCGTTGTCAATCCGGATACCGGTATAGCGGTCAACATAGGCTTTGTCGAAGCTCAGGGTGACCTGCGGATAGTGATAGGCATAGTCGTCGGTCAGCGCCGATACGACCTCTACGCCGCTGTCATACTGCTTTAACAGGTAGACAAAACGCGCGATCGCCGCCACGGTCAGCTCGGGATCGAGCGACTTCTCATATCGCATGGAGGCGTCGGTACGGTGAGCGAGACGGACGGTAGACTTGCGGATGGAGGTGGCGTCGAAGGTCGCCGATTCCAGCGTGAGAGTGTTGGTATCCTCGACGATCTCGCTGTCCAAGCCCCCCATGATACCGGCGATCGCCACCGGTTCATCACCGTTGCAGATCATCAGGGTATCGGTATCAATATGACGCTCCGTTTCGTCGAGCGTGGTAAACTCAAATTCCTTCTCAAAACGGCGGATGCGGATATTCTCCACCTTGCGGCTGTCGAAGGCGTGCATCGGCTGTCCCATCTCGAGCATGAGATAGTTGGTCATGTCTGCAAGGAAGTTGATCGCTCTCATGCCGCAGTAGAACAGGCGGATACGCATATTCACGGGGCTGACGCTTCTGGAGATATTCTCGAACTGCAGGCAGGAATAGCGCTGACACAGCGGATCCTCGATCTTCATATCCACCTTGGGCAGATGATCGTAGGCGGAAAGGTCATCGAAGGCAAGCGCCTTAAGCGGACGCTGCGCGATCGCGGCGAACTCGCGCGCGATACCGTAATGGCTCCACAGGTCGGGGCGGTTGGTCAGCGATTTATTATCGACCTCAAAGATGATATCGTCGATGGCATAGATATCCTTCAAATCGGTACCGTTTTTCACGTCGTCGGTAATCTCCATAATACCGGCGTGATCGTCGCTGATCCCGATCTCCTTCTCGGAACAGCACATACCGCAGCTCATAAAGCCCGCGAGCGGCCGGGGCGCGATCTCAATCTCGCCGATCTTGGCGCCGACCTTAGCGAAGGCGGTTTTCATCCCGACGCGGACATTCGGCGCGCCGCAGACAACATCGACAAGCGCCTCTTCCCCGATATCCACCTTTAGCAGATGGAGCTTCTTGCTCTCGGGATGATTCTCGACGCTTTTGATCTCGGCGACGACAACGCCGCTCAGATCAGCGCCCTTGAACTGTATCTCATTCTCGACCTCCGCGGTGGAGAGCGAGAACTGGTTGATTAATTTCAGATCATCGAGACCGGACAGGTCAACGAAATCCTTGATCCAATTCATTGATAAAAACATACTGCGCCCTCCTTACTTATCGTCCGTGAACTGGGACATCACCTTAAGTGAGCCGCTGTTCAGGTCACGGATATCCTTGATACCGTACTTCATCATCGCCAGTCTGGTCAAGCCCAGACCGAACGCGAAGCCGGTGTATTGTTCGGGATCAATGCCGCCCTCCTTGAGCACCTCGGGGTGGATCATGCCGCAGGGGCACAGCTCCAGCCAGCCGCTGTGGTTGCAGGAGGGGCAGCCGGTCTCGCCGCCGCAGATCAGGCAGGAGATATCCAGCTCAAAGCCGGGCTCGACGAACGGGAAGAAGCCCGGACGCAGGCGAACCTTGATGTCCTTTTGGAACACCTCGCTGAGCATGGTTTTCATGAAATAGATCAGGTTGCTGATCGAAATATCCTTGTCCACCATTACGCCCTCCATCTGGAAGAAGGTGTTTTCATGGGTGGCGTCGGTGGCTTCGTTTCTAAAGCAGCGTCCCGGGAAGATCGCGCGGATCGGCATCCCCTCTTCCATCAGACGGGGACCGTATTTCCTCAGGATCGCGTTCTGAGCGGCGGAGGTCTGCGATTTCAGCAGCTCGCCGTTTTCGAGATAATAGGTATCCTGCATATCGCGCGCGGGGTGATTCTTCGGCACGTTAACCGCCTCAAAGCACTCATAGTCGGTGACAACCTCGGGATAATCCTCGACGTTGAAGCCCATCGTGGTGAAGATGCGCTCGCATTCACGCTGGACGAGGGTGATGGGATGATAGGAGCCCCTGTCCTCCTTTGTCGGGATGGTCAGGTCGAATTCGGGCATACGCTCGATCTCTTTCTTGATCTCCAGCGCCTTGAGCTCCTCGGCGCGCTTCTGGATGCTTTCCGCCGCCTGCTGCTTTAAGGCGTTAACCCTCTGACCGAAGTCCTTCTTCTCTTCATGAGAGAGCGACTTCATCCCCTTGAGCAGATCGGTGATCGAGCCCTTCTTGCCCAGATACCTGACGCGCAGGTTCTCGAGCGACTGCAGATCGGCAGCTGCGCCGAGCTCGGCGTGAAGCTGCGATTTTAACTGTTCCAGCTTTTCTTTCATATTTACCTCCGGTAATATAATCATGATTTGTTCATGAATCGCTTTGCGCCATGAGATGGCACGGTACAAAACAAAAGGGCTCTCCCCTCCCCATGGGACGGAAGAACCGCGGTACCACCCAAATTCCCGAAACCGAATCGAAATCGCCGCGGCACTCAGCCGCCCGGCTTTTTCATCCGATCGTTCGGACACTTGCTGACCTGTAACGGAGTCTGCCGTCAGCGCCTACTAATGATAGTGGTCAGCGATCATGATCAGTGGTCAGAAAAATATCCGGTATTATCAAAAACAGCGTGTGAGCGAAGCTCACTGTTACTGATCACTGAACATTATTCACTGTGTTCAGCCCTGCCGCTCGGGAGTGAACTTCGCCCTCGCTCCGTCCGCCTGTACTTGCAGCCGATGATACAGGCTCTCTGCCGACTTTGCACGGGTTACTCTCTCCGTCATCGCGTTATCTTCTGCTATCATATCACCAACGAAAGTTTTTTGCAAGTGTTTATTGAAAAATATCTGATAATATGGTAAAGTATACGTTGGAATTTGAAATGAGGTGTTGTATATGGATAACCTGATCGAACAGGTCGTACCCAAGTCGAGAGGCGTCGCCTACGGGTTCAAAATCGCGCTGATCATCCTGATCGCGCTGGGTATCCCGATCACGCTGGTGGTGATCGCAAAGCTGACGCAGATCGCCTATCTGGCGGTGATCGCCGGCTTTGTCCTGCTCTTTACCATCTACGGCGCGTGGTATTTCATTACCTCGCTGAAGGTCGAGTACGAATACGCCTTCCTGTCCTCCACCCTGAAAATCGACAAGATCATCGCCAAGCGCAGACGCAGGGCGATCGTGAAGGTGGACGTCAAGAGATTCGACGATTTCTTCCCCTACACCGACAGCGAGATGAACAAGCACCGCTTTAACAAGGTGTATCATGCCGCGACAAAGGACTTTGCCAAAGAGAACTATGTCGCCTGTTATCATGATGAAGCAAAGGGCAAGTGCGCCATTGTCTTTACTCCGAACGAAAGGCTGCTCGCGGAGATGAAGCCGTATTTCGGCAACGACCTGCGCAAGAAGCTCTTTCTCAACAAACAGCTATGAAACGGGTAGATTTCGACTATATCGAGCGGCATTTCCCTGCACGACCGTCCGACGCGCACAAGGGCACGATGGGCACGCTGTGCGCGCTGACGGGGAGCTTCGGCTTTGCCGGAGCGGCGATTCTCAGCGCCGAAGCAGCGCTGAAAACCGGCGTCGGGCTGCTCTATCAGGTATTGCCCGAGCGCATCTATCCCCTGTTCGGGACAGCCGTGCCCGAGAGCGTCTGTGTCCCGGTAAGGGGCAACGAGGGAGGAACGCTCTGTCCTGCTGATCTGGAAGCCGTATCGAGGGCGACCGACAAGGCGACCGCCGTCCTGATCGGATGCGGTCTCGGTTGCAGCGAGGATACCGCCGCGGTCGTCGAAGCCGTTCTCCGACAGGCAAAATGTCCCGTGATCCTTGACGCGGACGGCATAAATGTGATTGCGCGGCATAAACATATACTGAGCGAAGGAAGGACCGACCTGATCCTGACGCCCCACGTCAAGGAATTCTCGCGGCTCAGCGGACAGAGCGTGGAGGAGATTCTCGAGGCACCGGCAAAGGCGGCGCTTGATTTTTCCCGATCGCACCGGGATATCACGCTCGTCTTAAAAGGTCACCGCACCTATATAACGCGAAACGGCGAATGCTACGAGAACATCGCCGGCAACAGCGGCATGGCGAAGGGCGGCTCGGGCGATGTGCTCGCCGGGATTATCGCTTCGCTGACGGCACAGGGAACCGAGCCCTATGCGGCGGCGGTCAGCGGCGTCCATATCCACGCGCTCGCCGGAGATATCGCGGCGGCGAAGTATTCGCAGACCTCGATGCTGCCCTCCGATATTATCGAAGCCCTGCACGAAATCTACGCGAAGATCGAGGACGTCAGAAGCAACGGAACAGGCTCCTTCGCGCCTGACGATCGTTCACCGGTCAGATGATTTTCACTAATACTCATTAACGTTTTGAGTCGACTGTTAATCTTGTTTAAGGAATGGATAAAACCGACGGATGTATCAAGCGCATCTGTCGGTTTTTTCTTTTTTGGAAATTATTATTTCGGAGGTAATATGAAACGACGCTTACTCTTGATGATGGTGATCCTGTTGATTCTCACGCTTGCCGCCTGCGGTGAACCGCCTACGGTCAACAGCGACTTTTCCGGCTCCTTCACCGTGCGGTACGGCGACGCCGACTACACGGGCGAGCTGACGAAGGACGGCGGCGCGCTGGCGATCGTGATGACCGCTCCCTACACCGTAGAGGGGATGACCTTCACCTATCAGGGCGACGCGCTGCGTATCGGCTACCGCGGTCATGAGACCGAGACAACCGCCGGATATCTGGCGGAAGCCTGTATCCCGTCCTATCTGCACAATACCCTCCCCTATCTGCCGCAGGCGGAATATGTTGATACAACAGACGGCGTTGACCGCTTTACGCTTCCGACTCCCTCGGGGAGCGCCGCGGTTACCGCTTCATCAGGTACGCTCAAAAGCCTTACCGTCGCGCCCAACGGCTTAGCCTTCCGCTTCGAAGGAAGCATGGGAGATACTGCGCCCGACAAAGCTCTACGGAATTGATCACAACAGATGATAAAGGTTTTTATTTAGGTTTAGTATAAAATCAGTATGAGAAACCCCATTCGTCAACCATCATCAAACAACCAACAAGGGCGCCCACCAACGTGAGCGCCCTGATTCTTCATCTGATTAAACCTTGATTGGCGTCGGTTCCTGTTCACCGAGCAACTTGCTCAGCGCACTCTCGTGATACCGCAGGAGCGGTACCCCGGCGGAGCCGGTAAAGAAGCCGACACAAAACGCCTGACCGTGATGAATCTCATAAAGGACGGGCGCGACGTCGCTGACGATACAATCGCCGTCGATCTGACGGGGCAGCTTCCCCTCAAAATAGATGCTTTTCAGCTGAGGACAGTTGCTGACCGCCTGCTTATGCAGAGAATCCACGCCGGAGGGGATGTACAGGTCCTTGATGACCTTATTATCCTTGATCGCGCCCTCGGCAAGCGTTTTCAACTCGCCGTCGTTGCCGGGGATCATGACCTTTTCATCAACGCCGACATACTCTACCAGCGTGCTGCCGTCCTCGCCGAAGGTATAGGCGAATTTATACTGTGCCGTCAAGTTGACGTTACCCTCGCGCGTCATGGCGCTGACGGCGTCGCCGGTGCGGAAATGGTGAACGCGCGCGGCGTCCCCGGGGTTGAGCCACTCGGCTTTCTCGCTGCCGGCACGATAACCGTACACCCTGCCGTCGGTCTCGCGGCTCGCGGCAAAGCCGTCGAACACATAGCCTTCTTTATTATACCCGCAATCGGGGATCGTGAACGCTTCGTCATGCGCGACGGTGTAGTTCATGGCTTCGCCCTCTCCCTCACCGCTGTTCAGACGGATTCCGTACTGCTCGGCGATCCAGACCGCCGAAAGGCTGACGTCGCCGTACATGACCGTTTCGGCGACATTCTCTTCATCGTCATACAGCGCGTATTCGAACACATCTGCTTCATCCAGCCATTCCAGCTCGCCGGAGCCGTTGCGATAGCCGATATACCGGTTGTCGCTCGTGCGCATTGCCTTCCATCCGCCGAAGAAATAGCCCTCACGGGTAAAGGCATTCGCCCTCAGGGGCGTTACCTCGCCGTAATGAACCCGGGTGCCCGGCATCTCGCCCTCACCTCCGTTCGCGTCATAGCGGACGGTATAGGCGATCTTCGTCGCTTCGGAAAAGCCGATGCGGTTGAGCTTGCTGCCGTAATAGAACATCGAGACATAAAAGGCGTTACCGACGTGGAAGATGTTCTCCGATTCGTCGGCGCTTTCGATCGGGACGGTCGCGACATGGTCGCCGGCGTAATCATAAATCACCAGCACGTTCTTACCGCCGCCGCTCTGGACAAAATAAATATAGTTATCATCACAGTCACAGCCCTGACGGGTATAACCGGTCTTGACTCCCTCAAACTTCTTCTTCACCTTGAAGTCGGAATCCAGCAAGGCGAAGTCATAGCCGCCCGACAGCCCGACCACATACAGCTTATGCTTGTTCGAATAAGCGATCGCGTAGATATCCTCGTCGATCTCGACGTCCTTGATCGGGGCTAAGGTATCGCGGTTGAGCAGGGTAACGACATTATAATACGGCGCGTTATTGGCGACGACGATATAATCCTTGTCGGCATTATACGCCATATCGTTAGAGTGTCCCATGTTGACGATCTTCTCGTCCGTGACATAGTCCCATGTCCGGACGTCATACTTGACGACATGGCTCACGCCGCCCTGCATAAAGACAAAGTAGGCGTATTCACCGTCCGTACAGGCGCCCTGCACGGTCGCGTATTCGTTCAGTCCGGCAACGGACTCCAGATGGCTGTCGATACGAAGCAGCTCCGCTTTCTCAAAGAATTCGGAAGCGGAACCGGCAACGCATACATGAGCGGTCAGCAGTGACAGACACAGGATCACGCTTGCCGCCATTTTGATCATTCGCTTCATATTTTCTCCAAAAGAAATATATTCATAATGTTGCACAAAAAGATCGCGATTCCTTGTGCAAGCTTAACAATCGGGACCGTTTATTTCCCTAATGGATTTATTATATATTACCATTTCTCCCAAACGGAGTCAATAAGAAAGCGCTAAGATTCATGATTTATTCACTTTTTATACGAATCCTTCGTAATACTAATCCTACGCAAGTGGAATCTGATCGGGGGCGCTTTGGGCGCAAAAATCCGCCGAAGGAAATCCTCCGGCGGAAGCGGTTATACTAATCCTTGATAAAAGGTTTTTATTAAGGATTAGTATGAATCATCAGGTTCAATCCGTTCGTATCTCGAACTTTCTGTCAAAGCCGGTCAGCGTAAACACATCCAGTACCCCCGGGGCAACCCTGCGGACCGAGAAGGAGCCGCCCTGCGCCGAAACCCTGCGGAACAGCGCCACCGTCTCGCGCAGTCCGGCGGAGGAGATATACGCGACGCCGCCGAGGTCGAGGACGACGTTTTTGGCGCCGCTGAGCTCCTGCACCTCGTCATGAAACTGCGGCGAGGTCATCGTATCCAGCCAGCCGTCTACCGATACGGTCAGCGTATCACCGTCAAGCTTCTTTGTGATTGTCATGTTGATTCACCTCGCTAAAGTAAAGATAAAGGATGTTTTTGCCGTCACGGTACTCATACCGATACCGGTCGGCGATGGAGAACGTCAAAAAGCGTCCCAGTCCGCCGATCGCGTTCTCATGATCATATTCGTCGATATCGAGGATTTCGGCGGTGGGATCGAACGGCTTGCCGCGATCCGAGAACGTCAGCTTCACGCCGTCACCGGCGCGGAGCCTGATCTCGACCTCGCCGGGCTCGTCATAGGCATAGGAGCAGATATTGACGAAGATTTCCTCCGCCGCGAGGAAGAGCGTCTTTTTCAAATTCTCGCTGACGGGCAGCTGACGGATCGCGTCCCGTATGACCTCGAGCTGTTTGAGCTCCGAGAGCAGACGCAGCGTTTTCTCCCCACCGCGCTCCTTGATATGCAGCGAGAGCATGGTGATATCGTCGTTTTGCTCCGCGCCCTCGGTAAAGCGGTTCAGGTCGCTGAGGATGACGGAGGGCAGCTCGGCTTTATCGGAGCCGATACAGGCGGTCAGCTGATCCTCGAGCCTCTTGGTCGAGTAAAAGCCGCCGTCGGCATTCTTCGCCTCATTGACGCCGTCGGTATACAGGAACAGCGTATCGCCCTCACGAAGCGTGGCACAGGCGTTCTCGTACCGTTCACCCTCGAACAAGCCTGCCGCTACGCCGTGTCCCTGATCCAGCGTGATCAGGGTATCGGACAGAATATACGGGAGGTTGTGACCGGCGTTCGTATAGGTCAGCTTACCCGTTTCGGGCTCCCATACCGCGACGAAGGCGGTGATAAACATACCGCCGGGGTTCTTGGCACAGAGCGTATCGTTGAACATCTCCATGATTTCCTGGGGGGAGCTTTGCGTCAGCATCAGCTGGTGGAGCAGGGTGACGGCACGCGACATGAACAGCGCGGCGGAGATTCCCTTACCGGAGACATCCGCTGCCGCGACGAACACCCTGCCGTCATCGAGGATACGGTAGTCATACAGATCGCCGCCGACGTCCTTGGCAGGCCGGACATAGGCGCGGATGCCCAGCGCCTCATGCTCCGTCCGGTCGGGCTGGAGCAAGCCCATCTGGATACGGCGCGCGATATTCAGCTCCGCCTCCTGGGTATGCTTCTCGCGCGTCAGGGCGTCGATGTCGCCGATATACCGATTGATCTCATCCGTCATGGTGTTGAAGGAGCGCGCCATCAGCGCAAGCTCGTCGTTACCCTTGATCTCGAGCTTTTCGACCTTCTTATTCTCTCTCTCAGAGACGAAGCTGCTCATGCGGCCGGAGATCACACGAATCGGCTTGGAAATCTTAAAATACAGGAGCAGAGCGAACGCGACCGCGATCAGCAGCGTCATGGAAAGCGTCAGCAGCGCGATCTTTTGGAAACGTTCTACAAACGTTTGGTTGACGCTGTCCAGCGAAATCTCGGCGCCGATGACGGCAGGCTTTTCGTATGTGATATACTTCCGGTTGGCAGCGTCGAGATACCGGGTACAGGGCATATAGCAAACCAGCGTATCGTCAAAGGTCGATACCTCGTGCAGGATGATTCCCTCCTTGTTGCCGTTATACGCCTCGATCTGCTGCTCGTTCAGCATTCCTTCCACCCGAACGCCTCGATGGCGGTTAGCCTTCGCCTCCTGCAGGGCGTCCTTGCCGAAGCCGATCGCGAGATAGGTTTCGCTTCTCGTCCGGATATCCGGCTCTACCGCAAATAAATAGGTGATATTAAACATTTCACAGATATCCGACAAGACCTTATCCGTATCGGCGTGTTCGGGAGGATCATACAGATTGACAGCCTCACACGTTTCCACCGCCATCTTGGCGGCGTTCCGAATATCCGCTTCACAGTCCGCATAGTTGCTGTCATATAAGGTTTTGTAGTTGAGCACCAGCACAGCGCTCTCCATCACCAGCAGGATCAGCAGCACCAGCAGACCGATTTTTACGAAAATAGATTTCATCTTACTCATCAGCGTTTACCTGTTGACAGATACGACGGTAACGTTAAAGCCGATGACACGGTTATACTCGATCGAGGAGGTCAGCGAGCGCACCAGCTTGAGCCCGGTCACCTCGCGCCCCGTATCATCCACATATTCGGTCGGATTGAAGATATTGCCGTTATCCCTGAGACGAAGCACCACCGCCTGCGGCGAAACCTTGACATAAACGTCGATGCTGTCCGACTGGGATTTGGCGGCATAGCGCGCCGAGTTGACGCACAGCTCCTCTACCGCGACGCCGATGTTGTGAGCCAGGTTCTTTTCCACGCCCTGCTTCTCACAGAATGCAACCGTCTTGTGAGCGGCGTCGGTCGCCTCTTCGACATTATTATGGATCGAGAAGTCGAGCACGGGACCTTCCTCCCCCTCGATGAGCAGGTAGTTGTCCTTATGCCTGACGTTCTTGTAAATCACCACGATGACGACGGTAATCAGCACCGTGACCGCCTTGGAAATCGGGAACGATGCCCACAGCCAGTAGATGTCGATCTTAGCCAGAACGTACATCAGCGGCACAACGGTAGCAAAGCCGTCCAAAACGACAAGGATATTGGCGAGCCACTTCTGCTTCGTCGCCTGGAAGAACGTCCGCATCACATAGATGACCGCGAGGATCGGGATGTTGATCGACATGATCCGGAAGGTCACGGCAAAGACCTCGGTAAGGGCAGAATCGGTCAGACCGTACATCGCCGCCAGCGGCAGCGGAAACAGCTCGGACAGAATCAGGATGATGACGGACAGACCGACCGTCACCCACATCCCGTAGCGCAGGGCGAGCTTTTGACCGCGGATATCGCGCTCTCCGTACAGCGCACCCAAAACCGGCAAAAGCGTCATGGTAGCGCCCTCGATGAAGATAAAGCACAGGCTGTTGAGCGAGAAAGAAACCGAGGCGATCTTTGTCCCGGCAGTACCGGTCGCCGAGAGGATGATCGCGTTGGTAAGATACAGCCGCAGGAAGTTACAGACATAGATCAGCGCGGAGGGCAGCCCGGTGCTGAGTATCTTGCCCATATCCCGGAGGCGCTTCCACGCCGCCCGGGTAAAGCGCACCGTGCGCTGCTTGCTCCTGAAATAGCCGATCACCAAAAGGGAACCCAGCAGATAGCCGGTAACGGTCGCCCATCCGGCGCCGGCGATCCCCCATCCGAACACCGCCATATACAGCCAGTCACAGATCAGGTTGATCACATTCGATACGATCGGCAGGGCGGTAGCGAGCTTCTTCAGGCCGTCGGTACGGGCAAAGGCGGCGGTATGGTTATTCAGCGCCGTCAGCGGCGTGAGCACCCATAAGGGAATCAGGTAAAGCGAGATCAGGGATTCCAGCTCGGCGTTCTTTTGACCGAGCAGCGAAGCGGTCGGCGCCGTCAGGGCGATACCGATCACGGCGATCACGACGGATGAGAGGATCCCTGCCCAAAAGGAGATCGAGTAAACGATATCCGCCCTTGGGTTATCGCGCTTGCCCTTATACATCACCGCGAGGGTGTTGCCGCCGAAGGTAAACATCGCGATCGGGATGCTTTTGAGAAAGCTGATCGAATACGTCAGGTTGATCGCGGACAGCTCCATCGTGCCGAGAATCTGACCGACCAGGATACCGTCCACGATGCTCGACAGATACATCGAAGCCGTCATCGCCAGCGTCGAGACCAGCAGGTTGCGGTAGGTTTTATGGATCAGTGTACCGGTTCGTTTCATAACTGCCCCTTATCTCGTCAGGTTATCGCTGTCGAAGAAGCGGAAGCCCTTCAACACGTTGATAAAATCATTGACATAGCGGTCGGAGCTCACGTTCCAGAAGAAGCCCGTCCGCGCCAGAACCTGTGTCGTATAATGCGATTCAAACGGCAGAGCGACGACCTTCTTGCCGTGAGCGGTATTCATATAGGCGGTCATCGAGGACAGGATCGCCGCCTTATCGGGATCCTTCTGCGCTTCATTCAGCGCGGCGGCAAACTCCTCATATTCGACAAAGCGGATCGGGATTCCCGCCTCGTTCATCTGGCGGATGATATCGCCCAAGGGGAGGGTATGGTTATTGACCGCGTTGAATACGGTGCAGTCCTTCGGCGTTTTGGCAAGCCGCAGGAATGCGTTGCAGGAGGTGTCGATCGGTCCCATACAGACCTGATTCTCGATCATCTGATACGGGAAGCAGCCGAGCAGCTCATACGAGCGCAGCCTGCCCATGAAGTTGTTGGTCAGGAAGTTGATCTGGAACTCGCCGTCCGACTCGCGTGCCGCGAGCGTACCGACGCGGATGACCTTGCCGTCCAGTCCGCGCTCGGCGACCGCCTCGAGCACCATCCTCTCGCCCATCAGCTTCGAGGAGGTATATTTATTATCGAGCGTCTGACCGTAATAGAAGCTCTGTTCATCCAGCGCGCGGCGGCTGAGCTTGCCGATATCGTCGGTCGTACCGGCGACGGAAACGGTCGAGAAGTGAACCAGTCTCGCGCCGCGCTTTTCACACAGCCTGATACAGTTGACCACGCCGCCGACGTTGATATCCTCGATATCGGTGCCGTTGGAGAAGTGCTTGACGTTTGCCGCGCAGTTGAACACCGTGTCGATCGGCTCGTTCTCGAGCTTTGCGAAATGCTGATAATCGGTCACGTCGCCGTTGACCACGCGCACGCGGCTCTCGAATACATCCTCAAACCGGGTGCCGAAGTAGTAGAACAGCATATTATGCATCCTGTCAGCCGCCGAGTTGAACTTGCCCTGACGGAGCATACAGTAGACGACGCCGTCCTCGTGCTCCAGATACTCGGCGACAAGATGCGCGCCCATGAAGCCGGTCGCGCCGGTGATCAGCACGTTGCCGAGCGGTCGGCTCTCGCCGTTCTTGAAGCTTTCTATATGATTCTTTAAAAGAAGATTGTTTATCTTCGTATAATCATAATCGTCAAAATCGAACATACCGCTCTCCGCGGCTACCTCGCCGTCCTTGAACAGCTCGGCAAGCGCGCGCGGCGTCGTATACTTGAACACGTCGCCGTAGGTGATCGGATAACCGTTCTCGGACGCGTCCAGCACCACCGCCGTTACCACCAGCGAGGTACCGCCGATCTCAAAGAAATCGTCGGTCGCGCCGACCTTGTCGAGATTCAGCGCCTTTTTAAAGGATTCACAGAAGAATTCCTCGGTGCGGTTGGCAGGAGCGACATACTCGGAGAGCGTCACCGGGACAGGCTCGGGAAGCTGTCGGATATCGGTCTTGCCGTTGGCGGTCATGGGCATCTCGACCATCTGTAAATAGGCGGTCGGCACCATATAATGCGTCAGGTGCTTTTTCAGCTCCTCGCGGAGCGCGTCGATGTCGATCTCCCTGTCCGCGGTGAAATAGGCGCACAGGTTATCCTGACCGTTCAGCTTGCGGATCACGACGGCGACCTTCTTGATATCCGGCTGCGCCGCGATCAGCCCTTCGATCTCGCCCAGCTCGATTCTCAGTCCGCGCAGCTTAACCTGGTTATCGAGACGTCCGAGGATGATCACGTTATGATCGGGATCAAACTTCGCGTAATCGCCCGAGCGGTACATCCGCTGACCGCGGTATTCGATAAACGCCTGAGCGGTCTTGTCGGGCAGGTTGCGGTATCCCTGCGCCACGCCGACGCCGCCGATATACAGCTCGCCGATCACGCCGTAGGGCGCGATATCGCCGAACTTATCCACGATGTACTCAATATAATTGGTGAGCGGACGTCCGACATGAATCGCTTTGGCGTCGTTGAGCACGGCGGCATTGGAGGAGACGGTGATCTCGGTGGGGCCGTAGGTGTTGACGATCAGCGCGTCGGGCGCGGTCGCCTTCAAGCTGTCACGTAACGACATCGGATACGCCTCGCCGCCGGACATAATCAGCTTACATCTCTTCAAGCCCTCACAAAACGGCTGATATTCCATATACTGGAGCAGGCGCGAGGGGGTGGCGTTGATACAGTCAACCTGATGCTTTTCCATCAGCTCGGCGAGCGCGCGCGGATCGTTCATCTCGTCCTCCGCGGCGAAGATCAGCGTCTTGCCGTTACACAGCGCGGCGGTATGCTCCTTAAAGGACATATCAAACGAGACGGTAGTCACGGAAAGATAGTTTTCGATCCGTTCCCGGATATGGTACATAATCGTGTTGGACGGATAGGGCGTCAGATAGTTACAGATACCCTTATGGCGCAGCATGACGCCCTTGGGCTTGCCGGTAGAGCCGGAGGTATAGATCATATAGCTCAGCTCCTCACCCGTCATCGGCAGATCGGGATTACCGGCGGCGTCACCCGTCAGGATATCCTCGACGTCGATCGCCTTCTCGGCGGGATAATCGGCGAGCTTGTCGGCGGTCGTGATGATATAGCTCGCCTCGGAGTCGGTCACGATATGGTTGATACGGTCGGCAGGATACTGGGGATCACAGGGGATGAACGCCGCGCCTGCCTTATTCACGCCGAACAGACAGCTAAAGTAGCAGGACTGACGCGGCAAGAGCAGCGCTACGCTGTCCCCCACCTTCACGCCGCGCCGGATCAGGTTATGCGCGACGATATTCGCCCGTTCGTTCAGTTCATCATAGGTCAGCACCGCGTCCTGTGCGATCAGGGCGGTTTTGGCGCCGTTCTCGCGGACGCTCTTTTCAAACATTCTGTGCAGGAGCACCTCGGGCACTTCTTCTGTCGCCGCGACGCTGTTCTTCTCCATCTCACACAGCTGACCTTCGGGCAACTCCAGCGCGTCGCGAACGGTCTTGACCGCGCCGTCCGACAGGCGGTCGAGCGTCGTCTTGAACTGTTCGATAAAGCTCTCGATCACCCTGTCCTCAAACAGCTCGGACGCATACTGCACCATCACGTGCAGTCCCTTCGCGCCCTTGCGCAGCACGATGCCGATATCGCGGCTCATCTTCTGCAGCGGCGCGTACAGCTCAACCGATAAGCCGTCGCGGTCGTAGGCAGGGGGATTCCACATGAAATTCACGCTGACGTCAAACATCGGATTGCGGCTTTCGTCGCGCTGCTTGACAAATTCTCTGACCACATCCTCAAAGGGCAGGAAGGCGCCGTAGGTCACGCCGCGTACCGCGCTGCTGACGGACGAGATATAATCGCCCAGCACGGCGGCTCTTTGGGGCTTGATACGCACGGGCGCCGTGTTGACGAACATACCGATGACGTCGTCGGCGCCGTTGGGACGGGTGTTGGTGGGGATGCCGAGGACGACGTCCTCGCTCGCGGTGTATTTACCGAGCGTCATGGCGATCGCCGAGAAGATCAGCTCGAACTCGGTGACGGTATACAGCCGCGCGGTTTTATCAATTTCCTTCAGCTTTTCGTTATCATAATCAAAGACGATCTCGCGGTCGGACAGCGGATGTACCTTCGGACGCTTGCCCTTCAGGGGCATTTCTGCTGTCGGCACGCCGTCCGCGAAGAGCTCGCGGTAGAACGCGAGTCCGCTCTCGTACTTTTCGTTCAGGCTGTCGTCAAACAGGTCGGACAGGTCGATCCCGGTCGCTTCGACGGTTTTTCCGTTCAGTCCGTCGATCAGCTCCTTGACAAAGGTGCCTGCCGAACCGCCGTCAAAGGCGATATGGTGGATCGCCAGATGCAGGATGATGCTGCCGTCCGCCACGGTATACAGCGTCGGGATCACCGGGATATCGGCATTCAGGTCAAAGGGCGTGGCGTAAGCGTCCACCCGTTGAATCACCTCTTCGCGCGAGGCGGCGGCTTCTTCACGGATCACGGGCAGCTTGTCGGTCAGGATACGAACCGGCAGACCGTTCTCTTCGCCGTAGAAGGAATGGAGCGCCTCATGCGCCGCAAAGACGGCGTTCAGCGACGCCTTCACCCGATCAAGCGAAGCGCCCTTGATGACGGCGGCGATATTCAGGTTATAGACGGTCGAGTCGGGATCCAGCTTCTGTTCGAGGTACATTCCGCGCTCAAAGGGCGTCAGCGGATAAACCCTGACCTTCTTCGTTTTCTTTTTAATTTGCTTTTGGGAAGCCTTTTGGATCAGCAGGCGTTCGATCATGCGCGGCGTTTTGCCGGCAAAGATATCGGCGGTAGTGATTTGATACAGCTCGCATTCCGCCGCGATCATGGCGCACTTGATCGAATCGCCGCCCAGCGCGAAGAAATCGTCGTCGATACCGACGTTCTCGACTGAAAGCACCTTCTCGAACGCGTCGCACAGCGACCTTTGCATATCCGTTTCGGGCGCGGCATAATCATTCTTGAAGGCGCCTGCCTCGGGCGCCTCGAGCGCCGACCTGTCCAGCTTGCCGTTCGCGTTAACGGGGAGCCGGTCGAGCCTGACGAAGAACGCCGGGATCATATACGGCGGCAGCTTCTGAGAGATCGCCTCTTTGATTTCCTCCGCGTCAACGGGCTCGCTCTCGACATAATACGCGACAAGGTATACCTGCCCGTACCGGTTCTTAAAATCCTTGATTACCGCGTCATGAACGCCGTCGGTATTCTTGATGATCGTTTCGATCTCACCGGGCTCGACGCGCTGACCGTTGATCTTCACCATCCAGTCCTTGCGATTCAAATAGACAATATTGCCGTCCTCGGCGCGGCGGACGATATCGCCGGTTTTCAGCAGCTTCGGGTATCCGTCCTGCGCGGCAAAGGGATTATCGACAAAGGTCTTTGCCGTCTGCTCGGGCAGGTTGAGATAACCTGTCGCGAAGTGACCGGCTAAGCACAGCTCGCCCTCCTCGGCGAGCTTGCCGTCCTCATCGAGGATATACGCTTTTTCATCTCCGATCGGCTGACCGATCGGGGTGTTGTCATAGGGTTTATCTACCTTAAAGCCCATCACCGCCGAGGCGGACTCTGTCTGACCGTACATCACATACAGCTCAAAGGCGTCGCTGTAGGTATTGCTGACGCGTTCGCTGCCCGTAAAGACGACCTTCAGCGAATCGCCCTTCGGCCGGAACACCTTGAGCATCTTGGGGCTGATAAAGGTGCGGTTAATCCCGTTTTCTTCGATATAATCGGCAAGCAGCACCGGATCGCGCATCGCCTCATAGGGCATCAGATACGCGATCGTCATCGAAGCGAGCGGCGTAAAGACGCCCTGTACGGACGCGACAAAGGTAAACGGCGCGCCGAGAGCCGCCCGAAAGCCCTTCGGCGGCTTTGCGTATGTATCATACCGGATGACCGCATCGCTGATGCTTCGATGCGAATGCAACACGCCCTTGGGCTTTCCGGTCGAGCCGGAGGTATAGATCAACAGCGACGGATCGTCGTCATCGGGCTCGATGAAGCCCTCAAAGGGCGCCTCCTCCCCGATCCGCCTGAGAAACTTCTCGTTGATCACCGCCTTAGCGCCGCAGTCGGAGCGAATATACGCCAGGCGCTCCTCGGGATAGGTCGGCGATAACGGCGCGAAGGCTGCTCCGACCAGCCATACCGCATACATCGCGGCGATATACTCCTTGTTGCGCGGCAGCTCGATGGTAACAAAATCACGAGGCGCCACCCCGAGACGGCTGAGCTTACCGGCGATCCTGCGCGCGTACCGATCAAACTGCGCATAGGTAAAGCTGTTGTTATCGCCGCGGTCTACGATCACGGTGAAGTCGGGTTCGTTTTTTATGTTTTCACAAATCCTTCGAATTAATTCGCTCATAGCATCCTCCTGGATTTTAAAATCATATCGCGCACATGGATCATTCGATATTCAGATATTTGGTAAAGCCCGTCAGGCGGAAGATTTCCATCACATTTGCCGAGAGACCGCGCAGGATGAGATTGTCCTTCCCGACGGTATGATTGGCGCCTACGACAACGCGTAAGCCGCCTGAGGAGATATAATCCACCTTCGACATATCCAGTATGATTTTGTCGCACTGCGGCGCGGCGTCGTTGACCGCCTTCTCCAGCTCGGGCGCTGTCAGCGTGTCGATACTGCCCTCTATAAAGATCGTACAAAGCTTGTCCTCAAAAGTCGTATTCATATTCATAAGTAACCTCCTGAATCTATTGGCTATCTGCCAACTCAATCGTTATACACAATAATTATATAACTTTACGGCGGTATTTACAATACTTTCCACAAAGAATCATGCGTTTTTTCTGAATTATCATTTAAAAATGTGTCATCCTATTCTGTATTATCTTCGAAAATTGTATATGGATTACCAAATTCCCTGTGTTGCATTCGGGAAAATTGCGGCAAAAACCGCCGAAGGAAACCCTCCGGCGGCTGTAATCGTACCAAGTAAATCATGGTTCATCCGGTTTATTTCGAAGTCACTTTAAGGAGCGGGGACACGCGTGTCCGTCCTTTACCAAAACCTGCCCGATAGAGCGGAAGGCTCTGCCGGGCAGGTGTGGATCGGGCTTACTTACTTAAGACCGTTCTCATAGGACTCGATCATCTTTTTAACCATCTGACCGCCGATGGAGCCTGCCTGCTTGGAGGTCAGGTCACCGTTATAGCCCTGCTTGAGG
>CADBUN010000158.1 GCA_902797825.1 uncultured Ruminococcus sp.
ATCGACAAGGAGACGATCTACACCTGCTATGTGTCGGATTCGTCCTCTACCCTGATCGGTATCATCACCATCAAGACGCTCCTGCTCTCGGAGGATGACGAGGTCATCGAAAATATCATGGAGACCAACGTGATCTCCGTCAACACCCTCGACGACCAGGAAATGGTCGCCCAGATGTTCAACAAGTACAACTTCCTCGCCCTGCCCGTCGTCGATCAAGAGAACCGCCTCGTCGGTATCGTCACGGTCGATGACGCGATTGACGTCATGGAGGAAGAGGCGACCGAGGATATCCAGAAGATGGCGGCGATCACCCCGACCACCGATAAGCCCTATGACCGTATCGGCGTGTTCGAGACCTATTTTTCGCGTATCCCGTGGCTGCTGATCCTGATGGTATCCGCTACCTTCACCGGGATGATCATCACCGGCTATGAGGACGCCTTAGCGGCGTCCAGCGCGGTATTCCTCACGGCGTTCATCCCCATGCTGATGGATACCGGCGGTAACTCCGGCTCCCAGGCGAGCGTTACCGTCATCCGCGCGCTGAGTCTGGGCGAGATCGAGTTCAAGGATATCTTTAAGGTGATCTTTAAGGAGTGCCGCGTGGCGCTGCTGTGCGGCGTCAGCCTGGCGGCGGTCAACTTCGCGAAGCTGATGCTGTTTGACCGGCTGGTGCTCCATAATGAGCATATTACGGTGCTGGTCGCCTCTGTCGTCTGTCTGACGATGATCGTCACGATCTTTATCGCGAAGCTCGTCGGCTGTACCCTGCCGATGATCGCCAAGAAGATCGGCTTTGACCCGGCGGTCATGGCGTCGCCTTTCATCACCACGATCGTGGACGCAATCTCCCTCGTCGTCTACTTCGGCATCGCCACCGCGATTCTGCATATCTGACGTTTTTATCAAATTGATTTCAACCAAAAAGGCTCCCTTTGTCACGATGACAGAGGGAGCTTGTTATGAATAAAACTATTTCGCCTGTTTATTGATGAAGCGTGCCCTTCTCTTGCTGTACATGATCTTCTGTCCCGAATACAGGCTGTAGTAGCCCGACAGCATATAGCTGACGCACAGCGCGACGGCAAAGAAGATCAGCCCTTGGCTGCCGAACAGCTCGATCGACAACAGGATCGACGCGATCGGGCAGTTGACCACGGCGCAGAACAGCGCCACCAGCCCGATCGCCGCGCCGAAGGAGGCCGGCAGCCCGAGCAGGGGCGCGAGCGTCGCGCCCAGCGTCGCGCCGATGAAGAAGGTGGGGATGATCTCGCCGCCCTTGTAGCCAAAGCCGATGGTGATGACCGTAAACAGCATTTTCAGAATAAAGTCATACGGCAGCGCCGCGCCCTCGGTAATCGCGGCGGCAATCACCGCGCTGCCGGTGCCGTTGTAGCGCGTGCCGAGCAGCAGCGTCAGCAGAGCGATCACGCTGCCGCCCACCGCGACGCGCAGATATTCGTTGCGGAAAAAGCCGGCCGCCAGCGCGTGCGTTTTTTCCAGCAGAACACAGAATACGATGCTGATCACAGCCGCCGCCAAGCCGATCACGGCGACGGTGAGGAGGTTGGGGATCGTCAGCGCCGGGATCTCCTTGAGGGGAAAGGCGGTAGCCTCCAGCCCGAAGAGCGTGGTGATCCCGTAGGCGGTCAGCGCCGCCACGATACACGGCAAAAACGCGCTGTAATAAATCACGCCGACCGAGATAACCTCCATCGCGAATACGGTAGCGGTCAGCGGCGTGCCGAACAGCGCCGAGAACAGACCGCTCATACCGCACATCAGGGCGATCGGCATATCCTTCTCGTTCAGGCGGACGGCTCTGCCGATAAAGCTGCCGATACAGCCGCCCAGCTGCAGCGCCGCGCCCTCACGACCTGCCGAGCCGCCGAACAGGTGGGTGATGACGGTCGAGACGAAGATCACGGGAGCCAGCAGAATCGGCACCTTTTCGTCGGTGCGTACCGAGCTGATGATCAGGTTGGTGTCCGCGTGACCGCTGAGCTTCGTGACGCGGTACAAAAAGGCGATGATCAAGCCGCCCCCGGGCAGCAAGAAGCACAGCCACGGGTGCAGCGCTCTGATCTCGGTGACATAGCTGATCGCCCACCGAAAGCCGGCGCCCAGCGCGCCGCCGACGCCGCCGGTAATCAGCGCGATCAGCGTCCATTTGAAGAAGGACAGGATATACTGTTTCACGCGCACTGCGTCATGCAGCGCGACTTCCTTGAATTTTTCCATAAACGCTCCTTAAGACTCCCTCTGTGAAGGGTGCCGGTACGAAGTAACTGAGGGTTGAGTCGCCGCCGGCAAATGCCGCGTTTACCCAACCGGTCGCCGCTTTTGAAAAAGGCGGCTATCGTCATTCTGCCTAAAAGTATACTCTCTTTTTCGGTAATATTCAATAGCGCTTGGGAATTATTGTCTTGAAAAAAAGCCCTTTCTGTGTTAAGATGACATATATTAATCAGTATAGAATTTACCTGAGAAGGCTCGGTGATAACGTGCGAAATTTCCTGAAGAAAGCCGCTGAATTCATGCAGGGGCGCTACGGACACGACAAACTGAATACCTTTATCTGGATTATCGCGGCGGTGCTGTATGTGATCAACCTCTTTGTCCGCAGTCCGTTCATCGTGATCGTGATCCTGCTGGCAGGCGCGCTGGCGGTGTTTCGCTCGCTTTCGACCAATATCACGAAGCGCCTGTATGAGAATAACCGCTTCCTCAGCATCTACGGCGCTGTGGCGGATTTCTTCAAGCGGCAGTATATGAAGCTGAGAGATTTCAAAACCCACCGTTATATCCGCTGTCCCTACTGTAAGGCACAGCTCAGACTCAAAAAGCGCACCGGCATCCAGCGCATCCACTGTCCCAAGTGCAATTCTGATTTTAAGAAAAACATCTACTTTTAACGAGGGATTCCGGATTCTATCATTCTGCATGACGTGAAGGGAGGTTACGGCATATGGTATTTTCATCGTTATTATTTTTGTTCCTGTATCTGCCAATCGTGCTGATACTGTACTACCTGTGTCCGCGCCGCTGGCGCAACCTCCTGCTCTTTGTCGTCAATCTCGTGTTTTACGGATGGGGCGAGCCGGTATACGTCACGCTGATGATCTTCTCGACCGTCGTGGATTATACCTGCGGCTACTTCATCAACAAGTATCGTGAAACCGACAAGAAGAAGGCAAAGGGCTTTTTGATCGCTTCGGTATGTATCAACCTAAGCCTTTTGGGCTTTTTCAAGTATGCCGGCTTCTTAGCCGATACGCTCAGCTACCTGCCCTTCCTGAATATCCCGAGCTTAAAAATCCCCCTGCCGATCGGTATCAGCTTCTATACCTTCCAGACGATGTCCTATTCGATCGACGTCTACCGCGGCGACGCGCCGGTACAGAAGAACATCATCACCTTCGGCACCTATGTCTCGCTGTTTCCGCAGCTGATCGCCGGACCGATCGTCCGCTATAAGGACGTCGCTTATCAGCTCGATCACCGGCGCGAGACGCTCGACAGCTTCACCAAGGGCGTATGTATCTTCTGCGTCGGACTCGCCAAAAAGGTCCTGATCGCCAACCAGATGGGCGCGCTGTGGGACAACATCCGCGCGACCGGCGAGACGGGCTGGCTGGGATCATGGGTGGGCATCATCGCCTATACCTTCCAGATTTACTTCGACTTCTCCGGGTATTCGGATATGGCGTGCGGTCTGGGCAATATGTTCGGCTTCGAATTTCTCAAAAACTTTAACTATCCCTATATCTCCAAAAGCATCACCGAGTTCTGGCGCAGATGGCATATCTCGCTGGGAACATGGTTCAGGGAGTATGTCTATATTCCGCTGGGCGGCAACCGCAAGGGCGTGCCGCGCCAGATGCTCAACCTGCTGATCGTCTGGTTCTTAACCGGCTTTTGGCACGGCGCCGACTTCAACTTCATCTTCTGGGGGCTGTACTTCGGCGTGCTGCTCGTGCTCGAAAAATTCCTTTTGAAGAAATGGCTCGAGAAAGCGCCCGCGGTGGTGCAGCATCTCTACGCGCTGTTCTTTATCGTCCTCGGCTGGGTGATGTTCTATTTCAGCGATCTGGGCGAGATGGGCGCGTTCTTTGGCTCGATGTTCGGCTTCGGCGGCACGGTGATCTCGGCGGACGCCGGGGCGCTGGCGCTCTCTTATCTGCCGATGCTGCTGGTAGCGGCGTTTGCTTCGACGCCCCTGATGGCGAACCTGTATAAAAAGATCGAGAATACCAAGGCGGCGCCGCTGCTCAAAACCGTGTTCTGTATCGTGGTGCTGGGGCTGTCCACCGCCCTGCTCGTCTCGAGCAGCTATAATCCGTTCCTGTATTTCAGATTCTAAAGGAAAACGCAGATGCGTTTGAACGACAGGAAAGATGCGATCCCCGTTTGACCGGGCGGAGCTTCTCTTATGCCTCCTCGTTTCTTATACTAATCCTTGATAAAAAGATTTAATCAGATATTAGTGATAAAATTCGCAGAGCGAGGCGAGTGACGCAGGCATACTGTCGTATGTCAAGGAGCTCAACAAAGCTATGCGGAATTTATCGCAATAGATGATAA
>CADBUN010000159.1 GCA_902797825.1 uncultured Ruminococcus sp.
ACGATCAGTGAGGTCTCCCCGCTGGGGAGGTGTCATCCGCAGGATGACAGAGGGGTGCCGTCTCCGGCTGAGGAACGTCCCTACAATGTCACTAACCACTAACCACTAGCCACTTGCCACGGCTCGCGGTACGAGCCTCGCAATGGCGATTGATAGAGAAAGGAGGAACCATCATGGGCAAGATAAACGTACTCGACAAGCACGTCGCGGAGCTGATCGCGGCGGGCGAGGTTGTCGAGCGCCCTTCCTCCGTCATCAAGGAGCTGGTCGAGAATTCGATCGACGCCGGCGCGACGGCGGTGACCGTCGAGATCAAGAACGGCGGCGTTACCTTCATGCGCGTGTCCGATAACGGCAGCGGTATCCTGAAGGACGACATCCGCCCGGCGTTTATCCGTCACGCGACCTCCAAGGTGCGCGTTGAGGACGACCTTGACGCGATCGCTACCCTCGGCTTTCGCGGCGAGGCGCTGGCGTCCGTCTCTTCGGTCTCGCACCTCGAGCTGCTGACCAAGACCAAGGAGGAGGAAACCGGCACCCGTTACCTGATCGAGGGCGGGGAAGAGGTCCTGTTTGAGGACGCCGGCTGTCGTGAGGGCACCACCTTCATTATCCGCGACCTGTTCTATAACGTCCCGGCGCGGATGAAATTCCTCAAAACCGATATGGCGGAGGGAAACGCCGTATCCAACGTTGTCGATAAAATCGCGCTGTCTCACCCCGAGATCGCGATCACCTATATTAAGGACGCCAAAACCGTCCTGCGTACCGCCGGCGACGGCAAGCTGCTCTCGGCGATCTATGCCGTCTACGGCAGGGAGTTTGCCAAGGCGCTGATCCCGGTGGATTATACCCTCGGCGGCGTGCACGTGACCGGCTACCTCAGCCGCCCCGAGAACGCGCGCCCCAACCGCAATATGCAGAATTTCTTTATCAACCGCCGCTTTGTGATCTGCAAAACCGCGATGGCTGCCGTCAGCGAAGCCTGCAAGGGCGTCGTGATGGTCGGCAAATTCCCCTCCTGCGTGCTCAACCTCGAGATGTCCTTCAACGCCGTGGACGTCAACGTCCATCCCACCAAGCTCGAGGTGCGCTTTGTCAATGAGCGCCCCGTGTTCGACGCGGTGTATCACGCGGTCAAAACCGCTCTCATGAACGGCGAGAAGCGAATCGAAGCGCGGCTGAGCGGCGATCCGGCGAAGCCCGTTCGGCGCGTCAATCCCTTCGAATTGGCGCAGAAGGTGTTCCGCGAGCGCGACGCGTCACCCTCCGCCGTGAACCTCTCCGACAAAAAGCCTGTTGTCAGCGAAGGCGTCACGCGCGCTTCTGTCCCCGTTACGCCGAAAGCCCCCGCGCCCGAGGCGGAAGCGAAAAAGTCCCGGGCGCTCTTCGAGATGCTCGACGAGCCGATCGTCACCGTCCCGAAGCTGAACCGAAGCGCCGCCGTTGCCGACGCCGCCTCTCCCTTTGCCGACGCGTACCGCGGCCGGATCGAGGAGAAGCGCCCCAAGGCGCAGCCGGTCGAGCTGTCGGGCGAAGCGGCGTCCGTTGATACGCCGACCGAACAGGCGCCGCCCGTCAAAGAACCGCCGACCGAGCCGCAACAGCTCCGGCCTGCGGAGGAGATCGCGCCCCTGATCCCGATCGACGACAACGCCTACCGCTATATCGGCGAGGCGTTCAAGACCTATATCATTATCGAAAAGAATCCGCGCGAGCTGATGCTGATCGACAAGCACGCCGCGCATGAACGGATTATTTATGAGAAGCTCAGGAAGGAGAAGGGCAGCGGCTATAGCCAGCTCCTGCTCACTCCCCTGACCGTCACCCTCAACAAGCTGGATTATAACGCTGTCATCGAACACCTCGACGTATTCGCCGAGGCAGGCTTTGACATTGATGATTTCGGCAGCGGCAGTATCATCGTGCGCAGCGCGCCCCAGTATCTGCCGCTCGAGGATATCGAGCCGTCCGTGATCGAGATGGCAGGATATCTGTCCGAGCATAAAAAGGAGATTCGCTCCGAGAAGATGGATTGGATCTACGCCAACGTGTCCTGCCGCGCCGCGATCAAGGGCGGCAACCTCAATACCGAGCAGGAGCTGATCGCGCTGGCGAAGCAGGTCGAAAGCGACGACATCCGCCACTGTCCCCACGGCAGACCGGTCTGTATCCTGCTGAAAAAGCACGAGCTCGAGCGGATGTTCGGCAGGGTGGAATGATGAAGCAGCCGCTCGTTGCCGTCATCGGCCCCACCGCCTCCGGCAAGACCGCCTTAGCGGTTGCGTTGGCAAAGGCGCTCGATGGCGAGATCATCTCTGCCGATTCGATGCAAATCTACCGATATATGGATATCGCGACCGCGAAGCCCTCTGAGGAAGAAAAGCAGGGAATCCCTCACCATTTGATGGATATCTGCGCGCCGAGTGAGCGCTTCTCCGTCGCCCGGTTTTGTGAGCTGGCGCGCGCGGCTGTCGCCGAGATTGCCGACAGGGGACGTCTCCCGATCCTCGCCGGCGGTACGGGACTGTATGTCGACGCGCTGTTGGGCGATATGCGGTTCGTGGAGGTCGAGACCGATCCCGCCCTGCGCCGGGAGATTACCGCCGAGCTCGAAGCGAAGGGGATCGACGAGATGCTCGATCTGATCCGCTCCTTCGATCCCGAATCGGCACAAAGGCTCTCTGTCGAGCGCAATCCCAAGCGGATCGTGCGCTGTCTCGAGGTCTACCGCTCCTCCGGTATGACGCAGACGGAGTTGAACGAAAAGCAGCTCAGCGCCGAGAGCCCCTATCGCGCCGTCAAGCTCGGCTTGACCGCCGCTGACCGCGAATATCTCTATGAACGAATTAACCGCCGCGTTGATCGCATGATAGAAGCCGGTCTGGTTGAGGAAGCGCGCCGCTTCTATGACGGCAGCTTCGGCGAGACAGCCGCCGCGGCGATCGGCTACAAGGAGCTTTTGCCGTATCTGTCCGGCGAGAAGGATTTGGCGCTTTGTACCGAAAGCCTCAAGCGCGCCACACGCCGCTACGCCAAGCGCCAGCTGACGTGGTTCAAACGCGACAGCGCCGTTCACTGGTTTAATATTGACGTCCTCAGCTTTGAGGAGATCGAAGCCGAAGCCCTGCGCTTGATTTGGCAGGAGCTCGCAAAGGCTGAAGAGAGTGGTTAACGGTTAACGGTTAACGGTGAATGGTGAACGGAGGGCTCCGCCCTCACCCGGATTCCTCATTACCGCTTGCCGGTGAAAAGCTGTCATTCCGAGGGCTTGACACGCGTGTCACCCCATGAGCCGTGGGAATCCCACAAAGGGACTCTTTCATACTAATCCTTGATAAAAAGATTTAATCAGATATTAGTGATAAATTTTGCAGAGCGAGGCGAGTGACGCAGGCATACTGTCGTATGTCAAGGAGCTCAACAAAGCTATGCGGAATTTATCGCAATAGATGATAAA
>CADBUN010000160.1 GCA_902797825.1 uncultured Ruminococcus sp.
TCCCGCGGCGATCGGCGCCACCAGCGAGGATCCCAAGGCGTTCGGTAAGGCGATCATCTTCGTCGCGCTGGGCGAAGGTATCGCGCTCTACGGTATGCTGATCTCGATCATGATCCTGTCCAAGGTATAAGGGACGAACGATGAAATTCTATTTGATCAGTGATAACGTTGATACGGCGGTCGGCATGCGCTTTGCCGGCGTACCCGGCGTGGTGGTGCACGAGGAAGAGGAGGTCAGGCGCGAGCTGACACAGGCGATGAACCGCGAGGACGTCGCCGTGATCCTGATGACCGAGAAGCTCGTCTCGCTCTGTACCGATATCGTCTATGACCTGAAGCTCAACCGCAAGCAGCCGCTGATCGTCGAGATCCCCGACCGCCACGGCAACGGCAGAACCAAGGACAGTATCACCAAGTACGTTCAGGACGCCATCGGCGTCAAGCTGTAGCGTTATCACGGAAAGAGAAGGTAAGCGATGCCAAAGGATAAAACCGATAATTTTCTCAAGGCGATCAAAAAGTACGCCAAGGCACAAAAGAACGAGATGCAGGTCGAAGTCAAGCAGCTCAAGACCGAGCGCTTGAAGGAAGCGGAGGAATCCGGCAAGCGCGACAGCCAGCGCCGGATCAAGGAGCAGCTGCACGAGCTGCGCAGCCGTCGCACCGCCGAGCTCGCCAAGCAGACGCAGGACGGACAGAAGAAGCTGTTCATCGAGCGCGCCGGGATGGTTGACGAGGTTTTCCGCCTGGCGGCGGAGAAGCTCAGGGCGTTTACCCTGACCGACGCTTATACGGCGGAGCTGAAAAAGGATACGCAGGCGATCGCCGAGCTCTTCGGCGACAACGACTGTTTGCTCTATGTCAGAGAATGCGACCTCGACGTCGCGGAGACGCTCAAGAGCTTGTTTCAGGGCGACGTACAGCTCCGGACAGACGACGCCATCACCATCGGCGGCGTCAGGGGCTATTGCAAGGCGATGGCGATCATCGCGGACGAAACCCTCGACAGCAGGCTCGAAGCCCAGCGCGGCTGGCTGATCGAGAACGCCGCGCTCAGCGTACTTTAAAGACCGAAAGAGAAGAATGCATATGAATAAGAATGTAATATACGGAATCAACGGACCTGTCGTTACCGTGAAGGATACCGACAGCTTCGAGATGATGGAGATGGTCTATGTCGGCGAACAGAAGCTCGTCGGCGAGATCATCGGAATTACCGACCGGCTGACGACGATACAGGTCTATGAAGAGACCACCGGCTTGAAGCCCGGCGATCCCGTCACGGGCACCGGCGCGCCGATGAATGTGCTGCTCGGACCGGGTATCATCGACAACATCTTCGACGGGATCGAGCGCCCCCTGAAGGCGATCGAAGCCGCGTCCGGCGCGTTTATCAGCCGCGGCGCCGCCGTCTCGGCGCTGGATGCCGAGAAGCGCTGGACCGTGACGATGCGGATACGCCCCGGAGACCGTCTCGAGGGCGGTCAGATTTACGCCACCCTCCCCGAAACGCCGATCATCGAACACCGCGTCATGCTTCACCCCGAGCTTTCGGGCGTTATCAAAGAGGTGAAGCCCGACGGCGAATATACCGTATTCGATACCGTCGCGGTGCTCGAGGACGACAAGGGCAGGACGCATGAGCTGACGCTCTGCCAGCAGTGGCCGATCCGTACCGCGCGCCCGGTGAAAGAACGCCTGGCGCCCACCATCCCCCTGATCACCGGTCAGCGCGTCATGGATACGCTGTTCCCGATCGCCAAGGGCGGCACGGCAGCGATCCCCGGCGGCTTCGGCACCGGCAAGACGATGAGCCAGCACCAGCTCGCGAAGTGGTGTGACGCGGATATCATCATCTATGTCGGCTGCGGCGAGCGCGGCAACGAGATGAGCCAGGTGCTGGATGAGTTCTCTGAGCTGATCGATCCCAAGTCCAACCGCCCGATGACCGACAGAACCGTCCTGATCGCCAACACCTCCAATATGCCCGTCGCGGCGCGTGAGGCGTCGATCTATACGGGCATCACCCTGGCGGAATACTACCGCGACATGGGTTATCATGTCGCCGTGATGGCGGATTCCACCTCCCGTTGGGCAGAGGCGCTCAGGGAGATTTCCGGCCGTCTGGAGGAGATGCCGGCGGAGGAGGGCTTCCCTGCCTACCTGCCCTCGCGTCTGGCGGAATATTATGAGAGAGGCGGCAGAGCCGACGTGCTCTGCGGCGCCCAGGGCTCCGTCACCCTGATCGGCGCGGTCTCGCCCCAGGGCTCCGATTTTTCCGAGCCCGTCACCCAGAACACCAAGCGCTTTACCCGCGTCTTTTGGGCGCTGGACAAGAGCCTTGCCTATGCCCGTCATTATCCTGCCATCAACTGGATCGAAAGCTACAGCGAATACTTCAACGACCTCGATCCCTGGTTCATCGAGAATCTGGGCGAGGAGTTCGTGGATTACCGCAACCGGATCAGCGCTCTCTTACAGGAGGAAAGCTCCCTGATGGAGATCGTCAAGCTGATCGGCTCCGACGTGCTGCCTGATGACCAGAAGCTGGTCATCGAGACCGCGCGCGTGATCCGCGTCGGCTTCCTGCAGCAGAACGCCTTCCACGCGGAGGATACCTATGTACCGCTCGAAAAGCAGAAGAAGATGATGGAGACCATCCTGCACCTGCACAGCAAGGCGAAGGAGGTCGTCGCGCGTGAGATCCCGATTTCCAAGATCACCGCGATGGGGCTGTTCGACAAGCTCACCAAGATGAAGTACGACATCCCCAACAGCCATCTCGAGATGTTTGACGACTATATGAACGAGATCGACGAAAAGCTCGGCGCGTTACTGCAGTAAAGGAGGGAACGCATTTGATTATAGATTATGTAGGAGTAAAAGAAATCAACGGCTCGCTGATCGTGATGGACGGCGTAAAGGGCGTTTCCAACGAAGAGATCGTCGATATCAAGCTCGATAACGGTACCACCCGACAGGGACGCGTCGTACAGATCGAGGGCGAGCGGATCGTGGTACAGGTCTTTGAGGGGACGCGCCGGATCAGCCTGACGAACACGCGTACCCGTCTGACCGGGCATCCGATGGAGATGCCGCTCTCTCCCGAGATCATCGGCAGGGTGCTCAACGGCGCCGGCAAGCCGATCGACGGGCTGGGAGATATCTTCCCCGTCAAAAAAGCCAATATCAATGGTACGCCGATCAACCCGGTGTCCCGTGTTTATCCCAAGAACTATATCAACACCGGTATCTCGACCATCGACACGCTGATGACGCTGATCCGCGGACAGAAGCTGCCGATCTTCTCGGGCTCCGGTATGACGCACAACGACCTCGCCGTACAGATCGTGCGGCAGGCGAAGATCAGCGGCGCCGACAGCAGCAACTTCGGCGTGGTCTTTGCCGCGATGGGCGTCCAGAAGGACGTCGCCGAGTATTTTCGCAAGAGCTTTGAAGAAAGCGGCGTGCTCTCGCGCGTGGTCATGCTGCTCAACCTGAGCAACGATCCGATCATCGAGCGTACCCTGACGCCGCGGTGCGCGCTGACCATCGCCGAATACCTCGCCTTTGAGCTGGATATGCATATCCTCGTCATCATGACGGATATGACCTCCTATGCCGAGGCGCTGCGCGAGTTCTCGTCCTCCAAGGGCGAGATTCCCGGCAGGAAGGGATATCCCGGCTACCTCTACTCCGACCTCGCGTCGCTGTATGAGCGCGCCGGTATGATCAAGGGCGCGTCCGGTTCGGTGACGCAGATTCCGATCCTGACGATGCCCAACGACGATATCACCCACCCGATCCCCGACCTGACCGGCTATATCACCGAGGGACAGATCGTCCTCGACCGCGTGCTGCAGGGGCAGGGGCTCTATCCGCCCGTCAGCGTGCTGCCGTCGCTGTCGCGACTGATGAAGGACGGCATCGGCGAGGGCTATACCCGCGCCGACCATCAGGCGCTCGCCAACCAGCTCTTCGCGTCCTACGCCAAGGTGATCGACGCGCGCTCGCTCGCCTCGGTCATCGGCGAAGAGGAGCTTTCTCCGATTGATAAGAAGTATATCGAATTCGGCAGGCTCTTTGAGTCACGCTTCATCAACCAAGGGTTTACCGAGAACCGCAGCATCGAACAGAGCCTGGATCTGGGCTGGGAGCTTCTCACCACCCTGCCCCGCTCGGAGCTTGACCGTGTGGACGACGCGGTGCTCGACATCTACTTCAAAAACAAAGATAAAAAGAAGGAAATCCGCTGATGGCTGTACAGGCTGTACCCACCAAGGGTAATCTGATGAACACCAAAAAGTCGCTGACGCTGGCTCGGGTGGGCTATGAGCTGCTCGACCGCAAGCGCAATATCCTGATCCGTGAGATGATGACGCTGATCGACCACGCCAACGCGATCCAGGAGAAGATCGACGGCGCCTATGAGGACGCGTATCTGGCGCTGCAGCGTGCGAATATCACCAACGGCTTCTGTGAGGATATCGCCAAGGCAGTCCCCGTCGAAGAGGGGCTCAAGCTCGATTTCCGCAGCGTCATGGGCGTCGAGATACCCGTCCTGACGATGGACGACCAACAGAGCGCCCGTTACCTGCATTACGGTATGCGCGCGACCAACTCCGCGATCGACAACGTGTATATCCATTTCACCAAGGTCAAGGAGCTGACGGTAGAGCTCGCCGAGATCGAAAACAGTGTCTACCGCCTGGCGGACGCCATCAAAAAGACACAGAAGCGCGCCAACGCCCTGAAGAATATCATGATCCCCCGCTTTGAAGAGACGGTGAAGTTTATCACCGACGCGCTCGACGAAAAGGATCGTGAGGAATTCAGCCGCCTGAAGGTCATCAAGCGCAAAAAGCTGAGAGAAAGTGCAAACGGATAAGGCATACGGTATGACGACCGGTTCTGTGTGTTACGCCAAAATAACAGAGCCTTTACCAAAGGACGACAGAACGGCTGTCGTCCTTTTTCGTTGCCGGGGCAAGAGGTCGGTGGTCAGATTAGTGGCAAGTGACCGGTGGTCAGTGGTAGGGACGACCACCGGTCGTCCGCATGGCAGAAACGTAGGTTTTTCTCTTTGTGGGATTCCCACGGCTCACAGGGTGAGCCTCGGAATGACAGCTTTTTTCGTTCGCTTGGCTGAAATGTTTCCGAGCCATCCTGTGCTTTCGACCACAAAACGCCTGCCCATCACCATTCTCTGTTCTCCGTGTCCTACTACAATCGGGTGAGGGCGAAGCCCTCCCACAACTCCTCATACTATTATTCAATAAAACACTTTAAAAGCTGAAATTGCTGTGGTATAATGTATACGGTGATGAAACGATGAGTTATACATTTACA
>CADBUN010000161.1 GCA_902797825.1 uncultured Ruminococcus sp.
CATACGACAGTATGCCTGCGTCACTCGCCTCGCTCTGCGAAATTTATCACTAATATCTGATTAAATCTTTTTATTAAGGATTAGTATAAATGATCGCTGTTTTATCGGAAATTCGTACTATCCCTGAAGCTTCATGAGCGCCGCTTCGATCTCGGCGTTCATCGCCCCGGCAGACATTTTGTAGGCTTGGTCAATGCAGATGCGCACCGCGTTGGCGTCGCTGCTGCCGTGACCTTTGACGATGGTTTTCTCACAGCCGAGCAGCACTGAGCCGCCGTAGTTGTGATAATTCATGAACTCCTTTTCCTCCATGAACATCTTCTTCATCAGCAGGGCGCCGATTTTGTAGATGGTTTTGGAATAGATGTCCTTTTTCAGCTTTTTCAGGAGCTCCAGCGCCGTGCCTTCGGTCGTCTTGACCAGCACGTTGCCCGAGAAGCCGTCGCATACCACGAGGTCGTATTTGCCCGACAGCAGGTCGCGGCTCTCCATGTTGCCGACAAAGCGGATGCTGTCACAGGCTTTGAGCATCGGGTAGGCGGTTTTGCGCAGGTCGTCGCCCTTCTCGCTTTCGACGCCGACATTCAACAGCGCGACGCGCGGCGACTCGATCCCGTACACGTTCCGCAGGTACGCGGTGCCGAGGATCGCCTGATGCAGCAGCATCTCGGGGGTAATATCGACGTTCGCGCCCGAATCGCAGATACCCACCATGCCGCCGTCCATCGTCGGCAGCAGCGGACAGAACGCCGGTCTGCGGATGCCGCGGATACGCCCGATCCGCAGGGTGGCGGCGGCGATCAGCGCGCCGGTCGCGCCGGTCGAAACCACGCCGGCGATATCGGGCTCCTTGCGCAGCATCGTGATCGCCTTGATCATCGAGCTCTCGCGCTTGAGGCGGATCGCGTCGGTAGGCTTATCCTCCCCGGTGATGACCTCGGGCGCGTGGACAATCTCGATCCGATCGCCGGTATAGCCGAGGCGGTCGAGCTCCGTTTGTATCGTGTTTTCATCGCCTGTCAGGATCAGGCGCAGGTCGTCGTGCTCCGCGACGGCGCGTACCGCGCCCTCGACGTTCGCCGAGGGGCTTTTATCGCCGCCGAAGCAGTCTATGATGATTTTCATAATATTCACCGATTGTTATTCGTTCATGGTTGTTGATTCGGTTGGGGAAGGGCTAGGGAGGAGTGAATGGTGAATGGTGAAGGACAGCGTTATTGTGATCGAATACACTGGATCGGTCGTCCCTACCGGCGACCGGCAACTTGCCACTAATCTAACCACTAGCCACTAAAATCAATACAGCTTCTTCACATAAGCTCTTCTCCGCTTATGCTTGACTTCCTTGAAGCGCTTCCACTGGTTCTGGATGGCGGCGTTCGTCTCGAGGTTGAGATTCGTTTCCGCGTATTCGATCCCATCGTTTTGCAGCATCTTCAGCACCTCGGCGGAGATCGCCGTGGATATGCCGCGGTTGAGATAGGCAGGATCGACCGCGACCAGCCCGAGGTCGATGACAGAGGGCTTCTTGATCGCCCTGAGCAGGCGCACGAGCGCGGCAGGGGTGAGCTTGCCCTGTGACCTTTGCACCGCCTTGGCGATCGACGGGAAGCAGATGCCGATACAAACCGCCTTTTCGTTTTCATCGAGGATGATCGCGACGTGCTTGAGGTCAACGATCAGCTTGAAGGACTTGATGATCTCCTTCTTCATCCCCTCGGTAAACGGCACCGTGCCGTACAGGTTTTCGTATCCCTTATCAATCAAGCCGAAGAAATCGTCGCCGTATTTTTTGATAAAATCGTCGATATTCTTCGCCTCGCCGAAGTGCAGGTTGTAGCGCTTCATCACGAAGTCCGCCATCTTCTGCATCGTGCCGTCGTCCTCGTCGGGCGGGTAGATCTTGCTCTCGGTCCAGTCTACCTCCTTCTCATAGCCCAGCGATTCGATCAGCGCGCCGTAGTATTCATAGTTATACTGTTCCTCAAAGGTAGAGAGCTGGTCGAAGCCCTCGACCAACAGCCCCTCGCGCTCGAGGTCGGAGAAGCCCAGCGGTCCGACCACGGTGTTCATCCCCTTGGCGCGTCCCCATTTTTCGACGGCTTGAAAGAGCTTGGCGGCGACCTCGGTATGGTTCACCGCGTCAAAGCGCGTGAAGCGCACGCGCCGCTCGCGGTTCTTCTCGTTGGCGGCTCTCTGGATGATTCCCTGGATCCTGCCGACGACGGTTTCGCCGTCATACGCCAGGAAGCTGATGATATCACAGCAGTCGTTGTAGATAAAATCCTTCTTGAACATCGCCCTTTCATCGCCGTACAGCGGCGGCACAAAATAGGGATTGTTCCGATATAATCTGAGCGGAAAGTCGATGAACTGCTTCTGCTCTTTGGCAGTTTTGACTTCTTTGATCGTGATCATGATGCCCTCCGAAAGCTTGATGACGCCGCGATCACAGCGAACGGCGCTTCGCGTGGAAGCAGACGCCCACGGTGTTGGGGCCGCAGTGGCTGCCGGCGGTGGGGTTCACGCTGACGATCTCGGTACGCAGATCGGCGCCGTAGCGCTCCTTGAGCATTTTCTCGATCTCCTCGGCGATCTCGCGGCAGTCGGCGTTGCCGATCAGCACGCGGTGCGCCTTGACGTCCTCGCCGAGCTCGTCCACATACTTGACAAGGCGCTCCATCGCCTTGACTCTGCCCTTCTCCTTGCCGACCGAGACCATCTTGCCCTCTTCGTTCATATAGATGATCGGGCGGATCCCCAAAAGGGTGCCCATGGTGCCGGCGATGCCGGAGACGCGTCCGCTGTGCTTAAAGAATTTGAGGTCGTCGGCAAAGAAGTAACAGCCGACCTTATTCACCTCGGTCCTTGCCCATTCGACCATCTCCTCGGCGGTCTTGCCCGCCTTGTACAGATCGCCGATCTCCAGGACCGTCATCAGCGAGCACAGGGTGATGCCCATGGTGTCGATCTCATAGAACTTACAGCCCGGATACTGTGCCAAAAGCTCCTTGACGGCAATGTCCATGTTGTCAAAGGTGGCGGTCATATTGCGCGAAAAATGGACGTATAAAATATCGTTGCCTGCCTTAAAATGCGGCTCGAAATACTCCTTGTACTTCTGGGTAGAGATCGCGGAGGTATTCGGCAGCGCGCCCGCGCGGAGCCTGTCATAGAACGCGTGGGCGTCAAACTCGTCAAAATCCTCGTAGGGATAGGTCGTCACGCCGTCGATCGAATACGGCATACTGATCATATGGTAGCCGAATGCTTTTGCCTGCTTCGGGGTTAAATCGGTATCGGTATCGGTAAATAGTACAAGCATAGTCTTTCCCTTTCTTCTGCATATTCTTCTCCCGATTTCTCATGAAACGCTTTACGAAAAGTCGGGATTATTCCAGGATCAGTATATAATCATAGATCGGCTGACCGCCGTTCATCATGATCACCTCGCTGCGTTTATACTTCGCCGTGAGGGTATCCGCCAACCGCGAAGCGCTCTCGTCCTCGGGCGCGGCGCCTGCCAGCAGCAGCAGGATATCATAGCTGCCGGCGTCGAGCTTCTCACACAAGCCGATCACCGCGTCCTCGGGGGTTTTTTCATCGACATAGATCGTATCGCCGACAAAGCCGATATAGTCGTCCTTGACGACGGCGACCTCGCCGCCCGACACATCGCGCGACGCCCGGGACACCATCCCGGTCACCACGCCGCCGATCAGCTCGTTCAGCGCGGCTTCCACCTCGTCGGGGGTACCGACAGAGGGATCGAACATCGAGACGGCAGAGTAGCCCTCGCCGATGGTCTTGGTGCGGATGATGCGCACATCCGCGTTATCATACAGCTGAGCCGCCTGTTCGGCAGTCAGGATAATATTGCTGTTATTGGGGAACACATAGATCGTCTCGGCACAGACTTCTTCAAACGCCCTGACCAGATCCTCGGCGGAGGGATTCATGCTTTGACCGCCGTCTACGACCACGTCGCAGCCTAAGGAGGTGAACAGCTCCCTGAGCCCCTCGCCCGAGGCGACGGTGACGATGCCGAAGGGCTTTTGGGGCTTGCGCTTGAGCTTGAGCTCCTGCATCCCGTGGCTGCCGTTATGCTGCAGCGTCATGTTCTCCATCTTCGTCGTCAAAAACTCGCCGTAGCGCTGACAGTGGTTCAATATATTGCCGGGGCGCTTGGTATGCACGTGCACCTTGACGATGGAGCCCTCCCGGAAGCATACCACCGAATCGCCCTCGTGATTGAGCCAGTCGATCAACTCGTCGAGGTCGAAGCGGTCGAGATCCACCTTGCTTCGCTGCAGGCGCAGGAGGAACTCGGTACAATAGCCGAACGCAAGCTCGCTGTCCTCGGTGAAGGCGTCGAGATCGACAGCGGCAGGCTGTGCCGCGCCGACCGTGCCGAGCGCCTCATACCGCACGCCCGACAGCGCCTCCTTCATGCCCTGCATGATATAGACCAGCCCGGCGCCGCCGGAATCGACCACGCCTGCCTCCCTGAGCACATCAAGCAAATCGGGCGTATGCTCCAGGCTTTTGCTGAGCGCCGGCAGCAGGAGCGCGAACAGCTCTTCAAAGCTCTCGGGCTGTTTTTCGGCGACCGTCTCCACGCCCTCGCGGAATACGGTCAGGATCGTTCCCTCGACCGGCGTCGATACCGCGCCGTATGCCTCGGTCACGCCCTGCCGCAGCGCGCCGATAAAGCCCCTTGTATCGAGCGTATCGGCGTCCTGCATTCCTTTGGCAAGTCCCGAGAAGATACGCGAAAGGATCACGCCGGAATTGCCGCGCGCGCCGAGCAGCATCTCACGCGCCGCCGCCGCCGCTGTCGCCGAGAGCCGCTCGCCCTCGGGCGCCTTGGTCGCCCCGGCGTTCACGGTCATGAACATATTGTCGCCCGTATCGCCGTCGGGAATCGGAAAGACGTTCAGGTCGTTGACCTGTGTGCGAAAACGGTTCAGGTTTTGCGCGCCTGCGCGCAGCATATTGAGATAGAGTAGTCCGTCAAGTTGTTGTATCATATCAAAATCCTTTTGGGGATATCCCGGCTGCCAGGATACGGATATCCCGTGATTATTCTGTCAAAAAGACTCATATTCTTCATTATACTACGTCGTCGGCTATATTTCAAACATTTTCATACTTTTGTGCAATTTTCTTTACGGTTTTGAACGCATTTTCTTGCAAATCCTCCGTATATTAGGTAAAATAAGGCTGAATACCGACCATTGATCGCTGACCACTTGCCGCTAAAAAGGAGCTTATATGAACGAAAAACGTCGCTACGGCGTCATCGACGCGATCCGCGCCGTCGCCATCCTGAATATGATCGCCTTCCACCTGTGCTATGATATCTTTGTCGTATTCGGCGTATGGGAGGGCTTTTATCTGGCAACGCCGGTCGTCATCTGGGAGCGGATGATCTGCTCGACCTTTATCCTCATCTCGGGCGTCTCGCTGCATTTTTCGCGGCGCGGATGGAAGCGCGGCGTCTTGGTGTTCCTGTGCGGTATGGCGGTGACCTTGGTGATGGCGCTGGTGATGCCCGAACAGGCGATATGGTTCGGCATCCTGCATTTCTTAGGTCTCGCGATGATCCTCGGCTCTCTCTTAAAGCCCGCGCTCGACAGGCTCAGCTCCCTGTGGGGGATGCTCGTATTCTTCCTCCTCTTTATGCTCAGCTACGGGATCCCCGACGGCTATCTGGGGCTGTTCTCCTATTCGCTGGTCACGCTGCCGAGGGCGCTGTATCAGGTGCCGTGGCTCGCCTTCGTCGGCTTGCCTGCCGCCGGCTTTTCCTCCTCCGACTACTTCCCCCTGCTGCCGTGGATTTTCCTCTACCTCTTCGGCGTGATGCTGTGGCGCTTCCTCCTGCAAAGGCAGTATGACCGCTTCTTTGTCCGCCGTATCCCGGTGCTGGGCTTCATCGGCAAGCACAGCCTGCTGATCTACATGGTACATCAGCCGATCCTATACGGTATTTGTTATTTGATATTTCTGTTCCTTCCGTAAACATCAGAGGCTGTGAAAAAACATTGTCATTGCGAGGGCTTTAGCCCGTGGCAATCCCACAAAGGATAAATGAAACCCAAGGGGGATCGCCGCGTCGCTTTGCTCCTCGCGGTGACGATGGTCGTTTTTTCACAGCCTCTGTTATTTTCATCCATGATTATTCAATATCCACCAGCGTGACGCCGATCACCGAGCCGAAATATACCGCCAGATCCGAAGCGAGCTTGTGGGGATCCCCGTCGCCGTGGTTGGAGAGTACCGTCAGGAAAAGGTCATGCGCCGGGACATAGATCACGGCGCTGTAATACGAGGGGATATAGCCGTAGTGATAGACCGCCTTGCTGTCGCCTCGGTCGGAGATCATCTGCCCGAAGCCGTAGCCCAACTCGGAGGGCGCGCTGTAATTGGTCGTCATCAGCTGATAGGAAACTTCGCCGATCACCTTCCCGTCCATCAGACCGCGGTACCAGCGGTACAGATCCCGGGGCGTCGTCAGGATATCGCCGCAGCCGTATTCCGCGCCCTTGACGGTATAATAGTCGATGGCGAATTCGTCGCGGTCGGTTTGAGCGACGGCGGCGAGCTGTTGGCGGTCAAAGTCATCAATAAAGGCGGAATGCGCCATCCCGAGCGGTTCAAAGATATGCTGCCGCACATACTCATGGTAGCGCAATCCGCTGACCTGTGACACGATCTCGGCGAGCAGGGCATAGTTTGAATCGGAATAGTCGAATTCCGCCCCCGGCTCAAACAGCAGCTCGCGCGAGAGGAAAAAGTCCCGGATGATCTTCTGATTCTCCTCGGCGGTATTTTTTACGTCCACGACGGCATACGCCGTACCGCCCTCGATCACGCTGATGATCACCTGTTTACCGGTCATATCCATATCCACCATATAATCCGGGATCCCGGAGCGCTGACACAGCAGGTGCCTGACCGTGATCGCCTTGCCGTAGCGATAACCGGGAAAGAATTTGCCGATCGGATCGGACAGGTCGAGCCTGCCCTGTTCATATAGCTGCAAAATCGCCGCGGCGGTAAACTGCTTCGTGACCGACGCCACGCCGTAGGCGACTTCGGAGCCGTTCTTCAGCGACTCGGTCGCCATCCCGGCGCCGCCGTCAAAGACCGTCTCGCCGCAATAGACGGCATACACCGCGCCGCTGAAGCCCCGGTCATCCATACAAGACCGAAAGTACCGTTCTATCTTATTCTTCCCCCCGTTCGGCACCCGGCTCTCCTGACAGCCCGAAAGCCCGAAGAAGAGCGTCAGCGCCAAAAGAAAGGAGAGGATTCGCCTGCGCTTTTTCATTTCTTTCTCCTTTTCAGCCGCGCCGTCACCAGCTGCGCGCACAAGCCCGTGAACGCGCCGGAAAGACAGCCCGACACGATCAAAAACGGATAATACAGCAAAAGCTGAGTCGTCCCGGTCACCAGCAGCGCCGCCGCCATCTGCCCCGTGTTATGCAGCACCGCGCCGAATACCGACGCGATCCACAGATGCCGCTCGTCGATCAGGCGCCGCAGCGCCAGCATCCCGATCAGGCACAGCACCGCGCCCGACGCGCTGTAGATCAGCGCCATGAAATTGCCGCTGAATACCGCGCCCAGCACCAGCCGCACCGCGACCATCGACGCGACCTCCCACGCCTCAAAGTGATAGACCGCGTATACCGTGATGATATTCGCCAGCCCCGGCTTGATCCCCGGGATCGGGAAGGGGTTGGGGATTTGCAGCTCGATCACAAAGATAATCAGCGATACCGCGGTCAGTACGCCGAGCAGGGTGAGCTTTCTTACTCTCTCGCTCATCGCTTACCTCGTCACCGCGTCAACCGACCGGGTATCGTCGGTGAATTCGATCACCAGCCGGTGCGGCAGACAGACGATCGGCATCGACGCGCTGCTCAGCCAGCCCATATGCACACAGGTATTATCGGGACAGTCCGCAGCCCGGACGCGGATGCGGTGATCCTGTATCTCGACGGTGTTGACGTGCCCCTGATACGCGACGTCAAAGACGGTATCCTGCGCCTGCATCAAGTCGGCGGCATAGACCTCTTTTCCGTCGGACAGGACGCGGACGTGGCTTTTCGTCGGTGACAGCAGCACCAGCACCGAGCCGATCACCCCTGCCAAAAATATGATGATGATAACCGCGATCAAAAGCTTATGTTTCATGTGATCTCCTGCATACGCTGATAATATGGTCACATTTTAACACAGTAAATCGTAAAATGCAAACCTTTTGACTTTCTCCCGAGATGATTGACTTCCGGCAGAAACTGTGATACTCTTGCATTATGAAACGAATTTTCTCCTGCGCGCTGTGCGCTTTGATGATGATACTCGCCCTGTGCGCCTGTACGTCGATGCAGCCCTCCTCCGCCTCCTTTCAGGCGATGGATACGCTGATGTCGCTCAAGGTCTACGGCGGCAATACGAACCTTTGTGATACGCTCAAAAGCCGCATCCAAACGCTCGACGGGCTGTTGGACGCGACCGACGAGAAAAGCGAGATCGCCCGGCTGAACGCCGAAAAATCCGCCGCCGTCAGCGAGGATACCGACGCCCTGCTGCAACGCTCCCTTACTCTGTGTGAGCAGCTCGGCGACAGCTTCGATATCACCGTCTGTCCGGCGGTACGGGCGTGGGGCTTCACCACCGGCGACTATCGCATTCCCTCTGAACACGAGCGCAAAGCCCTCGCCGACAGGATCGACTATCGCCGCGTCAAGGCGGATCACGGAACCTATACCCTCTCTGCGCAGACCGAGCTCGACCTCGGCGCGGTCGCCAAGGGCTACGCCGCCGACGTTTCGGCTGACCTGCTGCGCGACGGCGGCGCGCAGGCGGCGGTTCTCAACCTGGGCGGCACGATCGCCCTCTACGGCAAAAAGCCGGACGGGAGCCGCTTCTCGGTCGGGATCGCCGATCCCGAAAACCCTGCCGCCTACTTCGGCACGCTGGACTGTGACGCCTGTGTCGTCGCGACCTCCGGCGGCTACGAACGGTATTTTGAGCGCGACGGCAAGCGCTATATCCATATCCTCGATCCCAAGACCGCCGCGCCCGTCGATAACGGCGTCCGGTCCGTCACCATCGTGACCGAAAACGGTACCCGGGCGGACGCGCTGTCTACCGCGCTCTTCGTCATGGGGCTCGATAGGGCGGCAGACTATTATCGGGCGCACAGGGACTTCGACCTGATCCTCCTGACGGATAAGGACGAGCTCTATCTCACAGAGGGAATTTTTGACGATTTTTCCCTTAGTGACGGCTATGATTATACCGTACACAGGCTCGGGTAAATGACCGCCCATCCCCTCCGCTACACACGGATTTGTATTTGATAAAGGATAATGTCATGAGAAAAACTAACCGCACCGGACCGTTTTTGATGGTTCTGCTGTTCAACATCCTGATCAACTTTCGCCTCACCATCCCCGGCTGGATCCTCCTGATCCTGTCGTTCATCATTCCGCAATACATCAAATGGTGGTATGCGCTGATCTACTTCGGCGTATTCCTGCTGGTGATGCTGATTTGGATGCTGATCCTGTGGGGGATCGGCGCGTGGGCGCGCTCGGCGCCGCCCTATGAGCCGCCAAAGAACAAGAATCCCTATTCAGCCAAAAACGCCGACCAGCCGTGGAATAATACTAAGTAGCAATAAAAAGCTTTAAAAAGATATTAGCGGAGAATTTCGCAGAACAAGGCGGAGGGCGCAGGCAGGCTGGCG
>CADBUN010000162.1 GCA_902797825.1 uncultured Ruminococcus sp.
CCGATTTTCAATCAAACTGTCGCTCGCCATCGCGAGCAAAGCAATTGGCAAACAAGAAGTGCTACGCTCTACTGAACGTATTAGCTTCTTCTTCAATTCTCACCCCACAAAAAACCGTGAAGAGCGATAAAAAATGACACAAACAGCGGACGCGCTGATTACAAATACACCGTACCGTAATCAGACTTATGCGCCGAGCGCTGCTTGTGTCGTTATGTATCGGATGTATGATAGCGTATACCGGGTATTCCGATCAAGCCTTCTCGATGATCTCGATATTTCCGGTCAGGATATCGACATATTGCAGGGAGTGGATTCTCGGAACGCCTGTCGTATATTCTTCGATGGTGAAGATGTTTTGATAGACGCCCTTGATCTCTACCACGTCGTTTTTCAGCTCCAGCCTCGGATGATTCAATCTGACATGGACATGGATCTTCGGAGAGACGGAATACAGGTAACTCACCTTTTTCTTAATCATATCAAGCTGTGTCATTATTATTTCCTCCAAAAATGAAAAACGTGCATCGCCAACCGGACTTACGCGGTCATACGCTACACGTTGTAAAGCTATTATATCACATTGTTGAAACGATTTCAAATGGTGATTTTGAACAAAAGCGAATGAATTCACCGTACGGTATCAGGGTTAACTGATCGCACCGCTTGGATCGGATGAAGAAGAAACACGAAGAGTTATTGACCTGTGGACGGATGACGATTATAATGATAGACAGACGAAGGGAACCATCTGTCTATGGTTTTCCATAACGGTCGGCGATCGCGACCGGCGGCGTTCGGAGTCGGAGCATCAGTTCACGGAATAGTTGAAAGAGGCGGAGAGGTCATGTCAAAAATCGGCGTATTGATTTGGAGAAAGCTATTTGAAACAAACGACGAGAAACGAATCGCAAAGCAAAAGCAGGACATCAGCGATCTGGTGATCACGAAAGATATCCCCTATATCGACGATGATGAACAGGGGCACCTGCTCGATATTTACCGCTTGCCGACAACGAGCGAGAACGCTCCGGTGATGATCAACATCCACGGCGGCGGACTGTTCGCCTCTTACAAGGAGGTCAACGCGCATTTTAATTATGAATGGGCGAGGATGGGTTATCGCGTGGTGAGCATCAGCTACCGCAGAATCCCCGAAACGACGCTTTGGCATCAGATCGACGACGTCATGGCGGCGCTGAGGTTTATCCGCGCGAACGCTGACGCCTTCTGCTTGAACCTCGACCGCTGCTGCCTGACGGGCGATTCGGCAGGAGCGCTGCTCAGCATGTTTGCGTTAGCCTTGGTCAACAGCGAGAAGCTTCAACGGGATTTTCAAATCAAAGGTACCGATATCCGGTTCAGAGCCGCCGGACTCATCTCGATCATGCTCGATACCCAGCGCGCGGACATCATGCGCACGCTGTCAAACATGATAACAGACAAATCGGATAAGGGCAAGGCATATGAAAAATACCTGCTCGATCCTGTTTCGCTGATAAAGGAAACCAACCTGCCTCCGCTGTATCTTGTCACGAGCAAGGAGGATTTGATCCGCAAGGATACCTTGAAGCTGAAAGGCCATTTGACCACAGAGTATCGTTTTAAGGATTTCCCAAAAATCAAGGGGCGCAGGCTCTTTCACGTTTTCTCGGTCGCTTATCCGATGTATCTCGAGAGTAGAGAGGTATTCAACGAGATGGACAGCTTCTTCAAGGCGCATTGAGATCAATTGACGACGTGTATTCGGTAAACTACTTAGTATTAGGGATTGCATTTTCCGCATCGGGTACAACCGTTACAGATCGGCTTCATACCGCAGGTCTGACATTTTTCTCCGTAGAAGGGATGGTACCGTCTTTCCTCCGGGATCGGCATTCCGAGGAGATTATGCAGTTTAAAATCAATCGGCTTTCCGATATAACGTAAGCCGGATTTATACGCCTGAGCGGATTGCAGCTCGCTGCTCTCGATCCGATAGGTTTTGCCGTCTTTGACAAAGCGCCTGCCGGTACCGCAGAACACAAAGGTAACGTGATATGCCTTGCACTCATCGTAAAGTTGCTTCACCCATTCATACCGGCACGGACGGGCGCCGGCGTAGTTCTCACCGTCACAAAGCACCTGCTCGATCTGTCCGTCGGGCAGATACGCTTTGAGGCTGATCTCGCCGATCAAGGGTGCGCACATGATCCCTTTGTGGCGAAAAGGAAGGGATAACAGGATCGGGATTCGCTCGTCGGCTCGTTTTTGGTTTTCACAGCTGACATTGAAGAATACGTTTTCCCATCCGTCGCCCCAATCAGACGGCAAACAGCGTAATACACGCTCGGGACGTTTCGTCAGCAGGAAGAAAACGACATCCGGTCGCTGACGGATGATTTGCCACGCTTCATCGCGCCATCCGTCCGCCTCCTCCAGAAAGAAATCCGAGGTCATACAGACGCGAAGCTGCTCGCCGCTTTGGATTTTATATCTTCCGTAACGATCCTTTGACAGCGGATAACGGAACCCGGCTTTGGTGCGATAAATATCCGCGCCGTTTTTGCCGCGCTGTGCATCCAAGAAATACATATAGCAGTTTTGACAGCCTTCACTGCACTTTTTACATCCGTGCCACGGATTCCAGATATCGTGCATTCTCTCACCTCCTGCATCGCGCTTCGGACAAAAGCAACACAACCGGTTCGTCTTGCCGGTCTGTTATGAAATCAGATCATCAATCACCTTGCCGATGTCGGCGTTTATACAAACGGCTTGTGCCGCAATCTCGTCAGGGCAATAGCTTTCACCGAGATTGATACAGATATAAGAGGCGTTTTGGTTCTGAGCTGTCAGCTGCCAGAAGGGATATTTGATAATCACCGGCGTATTCGCCCCGACGCCCAGCTCCAAATACACGATCTGTTTCTCCTTGTTATGCTCGACAAAGGCGCTGTAGCGCCGGGCGGCGTTATGCCAGCCTTCATCCTCAACGAAGGTATTGTCGCTTCGAAGGTTCATGCTCATCGGCTTACCGCAAACGGGACAATACGGAATCAGCGCGGACGGAATCCTCATATCCTGCTGCTCGCTGACCATCCTCGAGACGACGTCCTTATTATCATAGGTCTTATCATGACACGGTACCGAACATTGAAACAGCCCGTAGTCGCCCTGTGTATAGAACAATCGCTCTTTATCAAAGCCGGCTTGTTGGAACTGATGGTCAACATTCGTCGTCAGTACGAAGTAATTCTTATCCTGTACCAGCTTAAGCAAGTTTTTATACACGGGCTTCGGCGCCTTGGTGTAACGGTTGATCATAATATAGCGGCTCCAATACGCCCAGAATTCTTCGGGAGGACAACGCATCACCATAAAGCCGCCCGAGTACATATCGGAGAAGCCGTATTTTGCGGCAAAATCAGAAAAATGCTTTTGAAAGCGTTCGCCGGAATAGGTAAAGCCTGCCGAGGTAGAAAGCCCGGCGCCTGCGCCGATCAAAACGGCGTCGGCAGCATCCAGCTTTTGCTTGATCTGTTCGATTTGGAGAGAGTAGTTCTCGGGAAGTTCGTTCCTATGATTCGGAAGCATAATTAATCACCTCAACCTTTTTTGATATGCCAAATTCTCGGCGGTTAGTTTGAAGGGCTTTATATAGCAAAGAAAGGTCAGCCGTCAGCGCTGTACGCTCGTAAACGGTTTCAACACAAAAAGTATCTCTTGACGATATCGGCATCACGATACTGCGGCTTCCTGTACTTTTTGCTCTGCCTGCATGATATCCGTGATCGAAGCCTTATCCAGCTCGAGGGTATCGTCGGCAGCCTTGGAATCATCCGCAAAGGCGTCAAATTCCTTTTGCTTTTGTTTGAGAATCTCCATGATCCGTTCATCCACCGTATCGTCACACAGCAGCCGGTAGACCAGTACCGAACGCGCCTGTCCCATACGATAGGCACGGGAAATCGCCTGGTTTTCGATAGAGGGCTTGAGCTGCGGTTCACACATGATGACAACCGAGGCGCTCTGGATATTCAGACCGGTGCCGCCGGACTGAATCTGAGCCACCAGCGCACTTCCGGAGGGAGCCCGGTCGAATTCGTCGATAATCTCCTGGCGTCTGGCCGGAGAGACTGAACCGGTAATCGGCTCCATGCAGCTCTCGCCGAGCAGGGAGACGATCTTTGAAACAGTATCGAGGAAGAATGAGAAGATCAAGACCTTGCGCTCCTGTTCACGGGCGTCGGCGACAATCTCCAGCAGTCTGCGCGCCTTCGACGACGCGTTTAAATCGTCTACGTTCCAGGATACCCGGCGCGCCGCCATGAAGTTCTGTTCCGCAATCGCTTCCCGGTAAATGCGCTTTTCCTCGGGCAGCAGATCGCACCACTCGCAGCTCTCTACCAACTCGGGCAGCTCGGTCAGGACATCCTCGCGTTTGCGGCGATAATAGACCGGCGCGACCGCTTCGCGGAACTGGGGCGCGGAGGACAGTGAGAGCATAGGACGGATATCGGCGGCGACCGAGGGGTTAAGGATGGTGATAAGCGTCGCCATCTCCCCTACCCTGTTCTCCAGCGCGGTACCGGTCATGAACAGCAGGCGCTGCGCGCTCTCGCACAGGCGCTTGACATTCACGGTGCGCTGTGCGGAGGGATTCTTGATATAATGCGCCTCGTCAACCGTCAGCATATCAATCGTAAAGCCGCCTTCGAGGTCAAAGACCGCTGTCGTTTCATAGGTCGTTACCGCTACGCCGCCCTCTGATATCCAGTGTCGGATCGCGTTCTCCTTCCCGCTGCCGTGCACCTTGGTCACGGTAAGATCGCTGTGCTTCCCGATCTCGCGGCACCAGTTCGTCAGCACCGAAGCAGGACATACGACCACAAAATGCGTCGCTCCCTCGTTGCGCAGATGAACCATCACCGCAATCGCCTGGACAGTTTTACCGAGTCCCATCTCGTCGCCCAGCAGGACGCGGCGGCGCGCGACAACATACTTCACGCCCCACTCCTGATAACGGCGGAGCGTACAGCGCAGACCGCTCAGATCGAGCGAGACCGCGGCGACGGACTGCGCCACATCCTCGGGCAGCCCGTACATTTCTTCGACATTGCCGACGCGCTCGGGCTCGATGCCTTCGAGCAGATTAATATAGGCGATGCTGTCGCGCGAAAAATCGTCCCACGCATCGCGTGAGGTGGCAACACCGAGACGCTTAGTCGCGTCAAGGGCGGCCGTCAGGGGCGCGAGATTCTCTTGAGACAGAATCTGCATCAGGGTAGCGCACGCGGCGTCGGCGGCTTCCTTCTTCGAAGAGGACGCAAAAAGCCACCGCAATCCACCCGTAGCCGGCTTCGACGCCGTGAGCGCCTGTTTCAGATCATCATCATAGGTTTGGCGGAAATCATCCGCCATCGTAACCGCCGGTACAATCCGCTTGTACTTGTATAACGCCGTGACCAGCGCTGTCGCCGACGGATTTTGATCATCGGCGCTCAGGCGGATTTTCGCGCCCTTCTGTGCGGTATCTGCGATTTGAGCGGCGGCTTTCTTGATCTCCTGAGCGCCCTCGGGGCTGATCCCGTTGATCGCGGATATCTTGACGGGATTCGCCTTGACGATATCTCCGATCGTATGAAAGCCGGCGTCATGAAGCGCTTTGACGCGGATACCCTTTTTCTCGCGGTTGAGCTCCTCGACGGGGATCGCAGAAAGAATCGACATCGAATCCTCCGCGGCAATCTTTGAAGAAGCTGTTTGAATCTCGGACCGGCAGCGCTGAGCGAGGCTGTCGAGCTGTCGGAATTTGGCATACAGCTCCTGATACGTCCGCTGAAGCTGTTTTACTTCTCCGCCGGAATAATTACGCGCCATACTATCATCTCCGTCTGTTGATCATTTTGTCGCCTTGTCATCACGCAGGACTGCCTCTGTGACGACGGCGGTGTTGTTCTCGACACGAAAGCGTATATCATAACGCCCGTAGGCAAAGCCGTACTGTCGCTGTTCATCATGCTGGTACCCGGGACGCGGATCGTAGGAAAGCGCCTCAGAGAGCGCGGCGAGCTGATCCTGCGTCAACAGCGCGGCGACCGACGGCGGAATCTCCACCGACAGCCGTTCCTGTGTATCAGGTCCGTAACCGCCCGACAGCGCGCCCGGGGCGCTGTCGGCATAGGGTAAATACGGCTTGATATCCAAGATCACCGTTCCACTCATCAAATCGGCTCCGGCGACTGTAAGCACGGGACCGTGATCCCCGGTCATCTCGACTGACAACAGCTTCACGCGCGTTAACCCGATCGGATTGGGACGGTTCGGAGAACGGGTAGCGAATACGCCCATCCGCTTGTTGCCGCCGAGCTTCGGAGGGCGGACGGTAGGCGACCATGCGCGCTTCCCCATCCGCTCAAATACCCAGATCAGCCACAGGTAATCGAAGCCCTCGATCCCGCGAAACGCATCCGCGTTGCGATAGGGCTCTTCCATCACGATCCGCGACACAAGATGCTCGGACATTCCGCTTTGGCGCGGCAGTCCGAACTTTGTCGGGAAGTCGTTTTCGATATGGGCGATGGGTGTGAAATCCATGATACCACCTCTATTCTTCGATGAAAGCCGTCACCGGTTGAAACGCGTTTTATTGAATCCCGTTATACTAAGTAGCAATAAAAAGCTTTAAAAAGATATTAGCGGAGAATTTCGCAGAACAAGGCGGAGGGCGCAGGCAGGCTGGC
>CADBUN010000163.1 GCA_902797825.1 uncultured Ruminococcus sp.
CTCGCCGGTATCTGTGACAACGAAGGCTGGCATCAGCTGATGTGGCGCGCGATGATGAGCGACAACAGCTGGGAGCGCTCCGCTCAGGACTATATCAACGTCTATGAGGACACCATGCACTGGCTGTAAGTCACGCGTGACGCTTTCCGCCTTTTGAAAAGTAATCTTTCGCAATGACAGCATCAACGGCGTGTCAATTGTTTGCATTCACTAAATCATTCAAAACATAATTCATTCTCACAAAACACCGCCGCTTCGGTCATCCGGGGCGGCGGCTTTCATGTCTGCCATCAGCTCATTTCGGCTTACCTGTATTGCCCACAGGCTTACCGATGTGCTGACCTTACAACTAACAACTGACCACTGAATAACAGCCTTGTCATTTCGGTAACATTCCGAATATGGTTGCGGCGATAATCCATCCGGCTTTGTCAACCGCGCCTTCACGGGAAAATTTCCTTATTCAAATTAACCGTTACACATCTTTTACCGATTGTTACAAGATTTTAACGAAACACAATATATTGTGGTAGACAGTATCTCACTCACAATAAATTGTTATAATTCTTTTATGAACATCATTTTTGAATTTGTTATCAAAATCAACAAAGAAAATATTTTTTATAGTATATTTTAACGATTGATTTTGCGGCGGCAATCTGCTATAGTAGGACAGGATTTTGATTCTGCCGCAGGATGCTGTGCAGAACTGACTTTTCGTAACAAAAGTATTACAACCAAAAGACTAAAACAGAAACAAGGAGACACAGGTTACATGATCAACAAAATCGTCAAGCGCGACGGACGCGCAGTAGAATTCAATAAGGATAAGATCACCCAGGCGATCTACAAGGCGGCTCACGCGATCGGCGGCAACGACTATGAGAGCGCCGAGGCGCTCGCCAGCAAGGTTATCGAATATCTAGAGGCGGAGGATAACCAGACGCCTACCGTCGAGCACGTTCAGGATACCGTCGAAAAGATTCTGATCGAAAACGGTCACGCCAGAACCGCCAAGGAATTCATCCTCTATCGCGCGGAGCGTACCAGAGTCCGCGAGATGAACACCAAGCTGATGAAGATCTATGAGGATCTGACCTTCAAATCCGCCAAGGATAACGACGTCAAGCGCGAGAACGCCAACATCGATGGCGATACCGCGATGGGCACTATGCTCAAATACGGCTCCGAGGGCGCAAAGGAATTCTACCAGATGTATGTCCTCAACCCCAAGTTCGCGAAAGCGCACCGCGAGGGCGACATCCATATCCATGACCTCGACTTCCTCACCCTGACCACCACCTGCTGTCAGATTGATTTACTGAAGCTCTTTAAAAACGGCTTCTCTACCGGTCACGGCTTTATCCGTGAGCCGAACGATATCTCGACCTACGGCGCTTTAGCCTGTATCGCGATCCAGAGTAACCAGAACGACCAGCACGGCGGTCAGTCTGTGCCGAACTTCGACTACAGCATGGCGCCCGGCGTCATCAAAACCTATAACAAACGCTACCGCGCAAATCTCGCCCGCGGCGCCGAGCTGCTTGCGGACGATGAAAACGCCAAGGAGAGCATCGAAGCCGTCTGCGCCGCTGCCGAAGCCGCGACCGGCGAGATCGCCAAGCTCGAATCCGCCGCGGAGTATGACGCAAAGGAGCTCGAGCTGCTGACCGAGCGTTACGGCGAAAAGATCGCCGGCAAATTACAGCGCTTCGCCAAAAAGCACGCGCTGGCGGAAACCGACCGCGCGACCTTCCAGGCGATGGAGGCGGTCGTCCATAACCTGAATACCATGCACTCCCGTGCCGGCGCGCAGGTTCCCTTCTCCTCCATCAACTACGGTACCGATACCTCTCCCGAGGGCAGAATGGTCATCAAAAACATCCTGCTCGCTACCGAAAAGGGACTGGGCAACGGCGAAACCCCCATCTTCCCCGTACATATCTTCAAGGTCAAGGAAGGGATCAACTATAACCCCGAGGATCCCAACTATGACCTCTTCAAGCTCAGCTTCCGCGTATCGGCGAAGCGCCTCTTCCCCAACTACGCCTTCATCGACGCGCCCTTTAACCTCAGCTACTACAAGCCCGGTCATCCCGAAACCGAGATCGCGTACATGGGCTGCCGTACCCGCGTCATCGGCAACCGTCACGATCCGAGCCGCGAGATCACCTACGGCAGAGGCAACCTGAGCTTCACCTCCATCAACCTGCCGCGGCTTGCGATCCTGTCCAACAAGAATATCGACTTCTTCTTCGAACAGCTCGACCGTACCCTTGATTTGTGTATCGACCAGATTTTGGAGCGCTTTGAGATTCAGTGCCAGAAGCGCGTGCGCAACTATCCCTTCCTGATGGGACAGGGCGTATGGATCGATTCCGACAAGCTGAGCATTGACGACGAGGTGCGCGAGGTGCTCAAGCACGGTACGCTGTCCATCGGCTTTATCGGTTTGGCAGAGACCTTGGTCGCCCTGATCGGCAAGCATCACGGCGAAAGCGAGGAGGCGCAGCGTCTGGGACTGGAGATCGTCTCCTTCATGCGCAAGAAGCTCGATAAAAAGGGCGAGGAAACCGGTTTGAACTTCACCTGTCTCGCCACCCCGGCAGAGGGCTTGTCCGGTCGCTTTGTCCGCATTGATAAGGAGCGCTTCGGCGTAATTAAGGGCGTAACAGACCGCGAATACTATACCAATTCCTTCCATGTTCCCGTTTACTATCCGATCAATGCGTTTGATAAGATTAAGATAGAAGCCCCCTACCATGCGCTGACCAACGCCGGTCATATCTCCTATATTGAGCTTGACGGCGATCCCACCGAGAACCTCGAGGCGTTCGAGCAGGTTGTCCGCTGCATGAAGGAGGAGGGCATCGGCTACGGCTCGATCAACCATCCCGTCGACCGCGATCCCGTTTGCGGCTACACCGGCATCATCGGCGATTACTGCCCGAAATGCGGCAGAAAGATCATCAAGAACGGCGAACAGGTCGAGCGCATCCGCCGCATCACCGGCTACCTGGTCGGTACCCTTGACCGCTTCAACAACGCCAAAAAGGCGGAGGTCAAGGACAGAGTCAAGCACAGCCTTGACAGTGCCGACAGCTGCGGCTGTGAGCTAGAGGCGATCTGATGTCCGACGGCAAAACACCCCTGCGGCTCGCCGGCGTTGTCCGGGAGAGCATCGTGGACGGTCCCGGCATCCGTATGACGGTATTCGTACAGGGATGTCCCCATCACTGTAAGGGCTGTCACAACGAACACACCTGGCGCTTTGACGGCGGCTACGAAAGCTCCGTCGAGCGCGTGCTCGAGGAGGCGGCGAAGGATAAGCTGCTCAAGGGAATTACCCTCTCGGGCGGCGAGCCCTTCACCCAGGCAAAGGGGCTGACCGTCCTCGCCAGGCGCGCCCGTGAAATGGGACTGGATATCTTCTGCTACACCGGCTATACCTTCGAGAAGCTATACGCGCAGTTTACCGAGCATCCGGAATATCGGGAGCTTTTGGAACAGTGCGACTGGCTGGTAGACGGACCGTTTATCGAAGAAGAGATGAGCCTGATGCTCCATTTTCGCGGCAGCCGCAACCAGCGAATCCTCGACGTACCGCAGTCGCTCAAGCAAGGAAAAGCCGTCCTGTCGGATATTAACTAAGCGCGGCATGAAGCTTCTTTATGAGCAAGCGTTATTATCGAATATTCTCAGAGCGTCGGATCACCGGCGCTCTTTTTGTTGGATCAAAGGACAAATTTACTTCGAATAACCTGTTGTATTCTCTTAAAAACTATGCTATTATGTTTATGTGTGTAAGAACATCACCTCGAAAGGATGGATATGAATGGTAGTAAAGGATATTATTGATATTTTAGAGGGCGAAGTGATCTGTGAGGGCAACCTCGACGCAGAGATCAAAACCGCCTGCGGCTCCGATATGATGAGCGATGTGCTCGCCTTCGTCAAGGATCAGAGCGTTCTGCTGACCGGTCTGGTTAATCCGCAGGTTGTCCGTACCGCCGAGATGATGGACATGGCGTGCATCGTCTTTGTGCGCGGAAAAATGCCCGACCAAGGGATTATTGACCTTGCTGAGCAGCGGGACATCACCCTGATTCAGACACGCTTCAGGATGTTCACCGCCTGCGGAAAGCTCTATGAGAACGGTCTTTCCGGAGGTACGGCGGTATGAGCAATATACATCTCCATTATGACGTCAGCGGAGAGGACTTCACCCGTGCCGGTGAAGCGTCCGGCTCTGTCAAAAAACGCCTGAAAGCGCTTGGATATAACACCGACGCCATCCGCAGAGTTGCCATCGCGATGTATGAAGCCGAGATCAACATGGTCATCCATGCCGACGGCGGCTTTGTTGACGTCGATATCTTTCCCGATCACGTAGATGTCCTCCTCTCCGACCACGGTCCGGGTATCCCCGACGTCGAAAAGGCGATGCAGGAGGGCTTCTCCACCGCGCCCGATAACGTGCGCAATCTCGGCTTCGGCGCCGGTATGGGATTGCCCAACATTAAAAAATACACCGATGATATGCGCATCGAAACCGAGATCGGAAAAGGAACGGATGTGTACCTGACCGTCAAGGTAAAAGACGCATAAACGCAACGCACCGAAAGGGTTTTTCATGAAACAATACTTTCACTCTGTTGAGCTGGATGCCGAGCTGTGCTGCGGCTGCACCAACTGCCTCAAGCGCTGTCCCACCGAGGCGATCCGCATCCGGGGCGGCAAGGCGCACATTCTGTCCGAGCGATGCATCGACTGCGGCGAATGTATCCGCATTTGTCCCCATCACGCAAAGCGCGCCCGCTCCAACTCACTTGACGAGATACAACAATATAAGATCAAGGTCGCGATCCCTGCCCCGGCGCTGTTCGGTCAGTTCAACAACCTGAACGATATCGACTTTGTGCTGACGGGACTCAGGGCGCTGGGCTTTGATTACATCTATGAGGTCAGCCGCGCTGCCGAGCTGGTAAGCGAAGCGACGCGCGAACTGATCCGCGAGGATAAGCTCGCCAAGCCGATCATCTCCTCCGCCTGTCCGGCGATCGTGCGGCTGATCAAGATTCGCTTCCCCGAGCTGTGCGGCAATGTACTGCCGCTGCTGGCTCCCATGGAGGTCGCCGCGAAGATCGCGCGCCGTGAAATCATCAAGATGACCGGAATCGACGACAAGGAGATCGGCGTATTCTTCATCACGCCCTGTCCTGCCAAGGTCACCGAGATCAACAACCCCAACAGCACCGAAAGCAGCGCGGTCACCGGCGCGATCGCGATCTCCAAAATCTATCCGGAGCTCACCTCCAAGATGGATCACCTCAAGGTCGTCGAGCCGATCGCCAAATCCGGCTTGATCGGCGTCGGCTGGGCTACCTCCGGCGGAGAAGCCGCCGCCATGCTGGGCGACAAATACTTAGCGGCTGACGGCATCGAAAACGTCATCCGCGTGTTGGAGGAGCTCGAGGACGAGCACATCCACGGCGTGGATTTCATTGAGCTGAACGCGTGCTCGGGCGGCTGCGTCGGCGGCGTCCTGGCAGTCGAGAATCCGTATGTCGCTCAGGCGCGCATCCAGAATTTGCGCAAATACCTGCCCGTATCCCTGAATCACCTGCACGACGACCAGATTGATCACATGAAATGGGAGAACGAGCTGACCTTTAACGCCGAGAGCTTCCGCCTGTCGGACGATATCATCGAAGCGATGGATATGATGGAGAAGATGGAAGAAATCTGCAAGACGCTGCCGGGGCTCGACTGCGGCTCCTGCGGCGCTCCCACCTGCCGCGCGCTGGCGGAGGATATCGTCAAGGGCAACGCCAAGGAAACCGATTGCATCCATAAGCTCAAGGCGAAGATTCAGTCGGTCTATGACCAGCTCGGAACGCTATGAGCGATACGAAGCTGACGCTCCGCGAGCAGGAGTATTACGATTGTACAACGCCGCTGCTGACGGGCGGCAGGGCGACCGGTCGCGTCCTCACGGGCGTTTTAACGTCGCTTGTCCAGACCGTCTTTATGCCCTCCACCGCCTATAACAAAACCGACCGCAGGCTGATCCGTACCATACGCGAGATCACCTATACCAAATATAAGAAGGCGGTGCTCCGCAAGTTAGCCGGAACACCGAAGAAGAATGATCATAAGCTCCTCGAAAAGCTCAACCGCAAGCCCTTTATCTTTGAAGAAGATACCTACGATCCGGATCAGTTTACGAAGCAAATCTACGAGGAGTATATGAGAAAGAACGAAGAACGGGAGCAGAAGAAATAAGAGCGGTACTCGGGTACCCCTCCGTCATCTTGTGACTCTCGCTTGCTTCTCTTTCATTTGAAAGGAGTCATCATGACCGTCAAAGAACTGAAGGAAAAGCTGAACCTGAAAACCCTCGTCGAGGGGGATCTTGACCGCGAGGTCAAGGATTGCTACATCGGCGATCTTCTCTCATGGGTAATGGGCAGAGCGCCTGCCGACAGCGCATGGCTGACCGTGATGGGCAACATCAACAGCATCGCCGTCGCGACCTTAGCCGATGTAAGCTGTATCATCCTCGTCGAAAAGGCTGCGCTGGACGACAACGCGCGCCAAAAAGCCGAGCTGCATGACGTCACGATTCTCACCACCGACGAACCGGCGTATCCGCTCGCCGTCTCCCTCAGCAGGTTAATCTGAGATGTCGCGTTATTACTACGACCTGCATCTGCACTCCTGCCTCTCCCCGTGCGGCGATATGGACATGACGCCCAACAACCTCGTGAATATGGCGAAGCTCCTCGGGCTCGACGTGATCGCCCTGACCGACCATAACACCTCCCTCAACTGTGAAGCGGCGATGAAGGTCGGCGAGGAGGTCGGCGTCCTGGTGATTCCGGGGATGGAGCTGACCACCAGCGAGGATATCCATGCGGTTTGCCTCTTCCCTACGCCGGAAAAGGCGCTCGCCTTTTCCGCTTATGTGGATGAACACCGCATCCATATCCGCAACAAGGCGGAGATTTACGGCAGACAGGTCATCATGAACGAAAACGATGAGGAGACCGGTGAGATCGAGGATTTGTTGCTGCCCGGCTCCTATATCGGTATGTACGAAGCCTATGCCAAGGCAAAGGAATTCGGCGGCATCTGCTATCCTGCCCATATCGACCGCGATTCGCTGTCGATCCTCTCCGTGCTGGGTGAGATTGATCCCTACTGCGGTTTCAAGACCGCCGAGCTGGCGGATATCTCGCGTCTGGAGGAGCTCAAAAAACAGCATCCGATCCTCGACGCCCTGCACATCGTCACCTGCTCCGACGCGCATTATCTCGAAAACATGAAGGAAGCCGCGAACACCCTGGAGCTCCCAGCGCTGACACGGGAAGCCGTCATCGAATATTTAGATCGTTAAGTCGCTTTGCTGCCGCAAGGCGGCTTTTCTTTCGATTAGCATATCTTTCCTCAACGCCCTGTCCTGCCGTTATCTCGGGTAATACCCGACGAAATCGGCGAAACTCATAATAGTTAGTCAAAGCTAACTAACTTTCCCACCAAAAATCGCCTTTTTTGACGTCATTTGCACAAAAAATTTGCGTTTATTTGTAGACAATCTCTGCGGAATATGCTATATTATAAGTGAATGTATCAATGAATTATCTGCTACAATTCACTTACATAATTTTTCTATCTAAGGAGGAATAAAGATGCTTAAAAAAATCAGCAGCCTGCCGTTTCAGGGCACTCCTGAGCAGGAAGCACAGCTGAAGGAAGTCATCCAAAAACACAAGGATGATCCCGGTGCGGTCATGCCCGTTCTGCAGGAGGCGCAGGAGATCTACGGCTATCTGCCCGTAGAGGTCCAGCTCATGATCGCGGAAGGTCTGAACGTGCCGATCGACGAGGTTTACGGTGTATCCACCTTCTACAGCCAGTTCGCGCTGTCTCCCAAGGGTGAGTACAACATCAGCGTTTGCCTGGGTACCGCTTGCTATGTCAAGGGCTCTGGCAACGTCCTGAATAAGCTCAGCGAAGAGCTCGGTATCGAGGCTGAGGAGTGCACAATGGACGGCAAGTTCTCACTCACTGCCTGCCGCTGCATCGGCGCGTGCGGTCTGGCTCCCGTCATGACCATCAACGACGACGTTTACGGCAGACTGACCATCGACGAGATCCCCGGAATCCTGAAGAAGTATAAGGGAGCATAATGAGAGAGCTATCCCTGAACGTCATGGACGTGGCGCAGAACTCGGTCAGAGCGCAGGCAAAGGTCGTCACGATCACGGTCGCAGAGAGCGATCGGGAGGATCGGCTGACCATCGAGATTGCGGACGACGGCTGCGGCATGACGGAAGAACAGGTACAGCAGGTCATTGATCCGTTCTTTACTACACGCACCACGCGCAAGGTCGGCTTAGGCGTGCCGCTGTTCAAGCTGTCGGCGGAACAGACGGGCGGCAGCTTCGATATCCGGAGCAAGCAAGGCGTGGGAACCACCACCACCGCCTCGTATGTCAAATCGCACGTGGATATGACGCCCCTGGGCGATATCAACGACACGGTCAAGCTGTTGATCCAGTGTAATCCGCAGATCGACTTCGTCTATACCCGAAGCACCGATCAGGGTTCCTTTACGCTGGATACGCGTGAGCTCAAAGAAGTACTCGGAGACGTCAGCTTAGACACGCCCGACGTGCTGGAATGGATTAAAGATTATTTAGAAGAAAACACGCAAAATATAGTTGGAGGTGCATCAACATGAAATCATTAGCTGAATTAAAGGCTATCAGGGACAGGGCGAAGGCTCAGCTCGACCTTCGAAAAGAGAATCCCAACGCCGCCAGGGTGCTGGTCGGTATGGCTACCTGCGGTATCGCCGCAGGCGCGCGTCCCGTTCTTAACGCATTTATCGAAGAGATCGCCAAGCGCGGTCTGACCGACACCATCACCGTCACCCAGACGGGCTGCATCGGTATCTGTCAGTATGAGCCGGTCGTCGAGGTCGAGGTACCCGGCGAGGAAAAGGTCACCTACGTCAAGGTAGCCCCCGAGATGGTACCGCGTATCGTCAACGACCATCTCGTCAACCATAACGTTGTCACCGAGTACACCATCGGCGCCATCAAGAAATAAGGAGGACATAAATGTATCGTTCTAATGTGCTTGTTTGCGGCGGTACCGGCTGTACCTCGTCTCACAGCTTACTGATCGCCGAAAAGCTCAAGGAAGAGCTGAAGGCAAAAGGTCTTGATAAGGAAGTCAACGTCATTACGACCGGCTGCTTCGGTCTGTGCGCGCTCGGTCCCATCATGGTCGTTTATCCCGAAGGCTCCTTCTATTCGATGGTCAAGGTCGAGGATGTGCCCGAGATCGTTGAGGAGCATCTGAACAAGGGCCGTATCGTCACCCGTCTCTTATATCAGGAGACCGTTGAAGAGGATACCATCAAATCCCTGAACAAGACCGCTTTCTATGAGAAGCAAAAGCGCGTTGCGCTGCGCAACTGCGGCGTGATCGATCCCGAAAAGATCGACGATTATATCGCCAACGACGGTTATGCCGCCCTGGGCAAGGTGCTGACCGAGATGACGCCCGACGAGGTCATCCAGACCATGCTCGACTCCGGCTTGCGCGGCAGAGGCGGCGCGGGCTTCCCCACCGGTCTCAAATGGAAATTCGCGCGCGGCAATGACGCCGACCAGAAATATGTATGCTGTAACGCGGACGAGGGCGACCCCGGCGCGTTCATGGATCGTTCCGTTCTCGAAGGCGATCCCCATGTTGTGCTCGAGGCGATGGCGATCGCAGGCTATGCGATCGGCGCTTCCGAAGGCTACATCTATGTCCGTGCCGAGTACCCGATCGCCGTTAAGCGTCTGCAGATCGCAATTGATCAGGCGCATGAATACGGTCTCTTGGGAGAAGATATCTTCGGCACCGGCTTCAACTTTGATATCAAGATTCGTTTGGGCGCAGGCGCCTTCGTCTGCGGCGAAGAGACCGCGCTGATGACCTCGATCGAAGGCCGCCGCGGCGAGCCGCGTCCCCGTCCTCCGTTCCCGGCGGTCAAGGGCCTGTATCAGAAGCCCACTACCCTCAACAACGTTGAGACCTATGCCAACATTCCCCAGATCATCTTAAAGGGCGCCGAATGGTTCGCTTCCATGGGTACCGAAAAGAGCAAGGGTACCAAGGTATTCGCGCTCGGCGGCAAGATCAATCACACCGGTCTGGTCGAGGTACCGATGGGTACCACCCTGCGCACCATCATCGAAGAGATCGGCGGCGGCATCCCCGGCGGCAAGAAGTTCAAGGCGGCTCAGACGGGCGGCCCCTCCGGCGGCTGTATCCCGGCAGAGCATCTCGACATCGAGATTGACTATGATAACCTGCTCGCCATCGGCTCCATGATGGGCTCCGGCGGTCTGATCGTCATGGACGAGACCGACTGTATGGTCGATATCGC
>CADBUN010000164.1 GCA_902797825.1 uncultured Ruminococcus sp.
ACAAGCGACAGCTTCTTAGCCATCGCTTGTTCTGTTCTCTTATTCTGTTTTATTTTCGGGTTTACCCCAACTATTGACAGAGAGCCAAAAGAACGGGAGCTCAACCCCCGCTCTCAGTATGAATGCTTATTTCTTTCGACTTTTGTCATGCTTCCGCTTTTTCGCGTAGGAGGACGAAACCGAAACATAGACGATAAACAGAATGACAACCAGTCCGACCGCGATCAGAAACCACGGAGAGGTCAACACGCCGCGGATCGCGTCGGTGGTATACAGAATCGGACTGACGCCGACGGATTCGTTCGCGACGAGATTGATCTGTGTAAACGCCTCGTCCTTATAGTATACGGTCGCCGTCGTCACGATATCGCCCTTGGTGATCGGGGCGCTGACCGGATCGGTATTATCGGGCACGATCCGCACGTCGCCCTCGGAGTATTCCTGCGGCAAAATCACGTTAAAGTCCGTCTGCGGTACCAAAAGGATACTGTCGGTATCCCACGCGTGATCGACCTTCTGTTCACAGACAGGCGTATCCTTTGTCACCGGGGTGACAAACGACAGGTTCAAAAACGCCCAGCGAAACATATTCGCCGCTTCTACCATACAGTACTGTTCATTTTCTTCCTTACTTTCATCATAAGGCGCGTGCAGACAGATACACATATAGGCATAGCCGTCATAGACCGCATTCGCAATCAGACAACGCCCTGCCTCCTGAGTAGAGCCGTTCTTGACGCCGGTCGCGTATACATAGTAATAATCACCGCCGCGCGCCGCGTCGATCAGCCAGTTCGTCGTGATAAAGGGAACGTCGTCATCCTCCTTGACATAATATGTAGAGGTCGCGCATATCTTACTAAACATCGGCAGCCCCATCGCGTGCCGCGTGATCTTATACAGATCGCGCGCGGTGGTATAGTGGTTCTCGTCGTGATTGCCGAAGGGGTTGGTGAAATGGGTACCGGTACAGCCGAGCGCCTCTGCCTTTTGGTTCATCATATCGACAAAGGTATTGAGGTTGCCCTGTCCGATATAATCCGCAAACACCATCGCCGCGTCATGACCGACGGGCAGCATCAGCGCGTACAGCAGATCGGTAACCTTGAGCGACTCGTTGACATACCAGTCAACACCGGAGCAATTCATGCCGCCGTTGACAACCGCCTCGATACAGCTTTGCTTGATCGGAATCTCGGTATCGAAATCATCAAAATACTCGGCGGCTACGATATATGTCATGACCTTGGTCAGCGCGGCAGGATAGCGCTTGGTATCCGCCTCCTTCGCGAAAACCTCCATATCGGTATCGAGGTTGACCATAAGCAGAGAATCGGAATACTGTTCCACATCACATTCAAAGGTAAGCGCGGCGGTTTGCGTCACGGGGATCATCGTGAATACAGCGACAACAGCGAGCAGCAGTGAAAAGCATTTGATCATTCGCTTCATGCGTTACCCTCCCGTTATCCCGTCGTTCACAGGCTGCGTCGGCGCCTCTGTCGGCGGTTCAGTCGGGGGCTGCGTCGCCAGCGTTGCCTCCGGCTTTAAGACGTCGGAATTCGCTTCAACCGAGCCCTCGGGCACAAACGGCGTCAGGCGGCTGAACACATAGGTGCAGAAGCGGCCGAAGTCGGGCATCATGCTCAGACCTTCTTCGGTCTTGGATGACAGCCTGACGGTGCCGACTTTCTCGTCATCATAGGTGATGCCGATACTGCCGGCGGTCTCGCCGATTCTCAGCGGCGTACTCAGCTCCTCGGGGATATTCTCCTTATACTCGAGCTTATATTCCTCAAAATCCTTGGGCAGCGTCTTTACGACAGAGCCCGGCGGATACAGCGCGATCGTATATTCGCCCCATCCGGTTTTGATCTTGACGTCGGATACCTTTTGATCCGCGCTGATCAGCTTGCGGTCGGTGAGGTGCAGATATGCCCACGAGATCAGCTTACGCGCATCCGCGTAAACGTTCTTTTCACTCTCGTTCAAACCGTTTAGGGCGGCAAAGAAGTATCTTTTTCCGTGATAGAGAGAGGTCATCCCGACGCCCTGCTTGGTAGCGCCGGTGACCGAAAGCTTCGCGCTGTCAACATACTTGAAGTAATATGGGCTGTTGATGTTGAGGATAGAAGCCTCGGGATAAAGGGTATACCGTTCGTTATTCTCGATATCCCCTTCCACATACAGGCTCTCGGGAATATACGACTTCTTCCCCATGATTTCCATATACAAATCAATCTTCAACGCGCGCATATACAGGCGATAAAGATCGCGGCAGGTGATCACATGCTGATCGGAATCGCTGTACGCAGGGCTGACAAAGTTCGTGTCGTTCATCCCGTAGCGCTTCGCCCTGCTGTTCATCTCGTCAACAAAGGCGTCGCGGTCACCGCCTTTCGCCAGATCAGCCAGCGCGTTGGCGGCGTCGTTGCCCGAGGTGATCAGCATGATGCCCATCAGCTCTTTTGCCGAAAGCTCCTTGCCGAGGAACAGGTTCAGACAACCGTCTGAGCTCGGCAGCTTCGACAGATAATCCTTATCAAGCTTGACCGTCGTATGATCAAGATCATCAATCATCTCATAGGCTGTGATAAAGGTCATCAGCTCGGAAAGATAGCCGGCATACCACTTGGTATCAGCGTCTTTGGAGTAGACCTCGGTGTTGGTGTCGATATTGACGAGCAGCAGCTTATCAGTCGAAACCTCGATCTCGTTCTCAAAGGAGGACGCCGGTAAAATAAAGCTGCTGACAAATATAGCAAAAATCAATGTAACAGATATCAAAAATTTTATTCTTTTATTCATAGTAATTCCTTTAAAGCTGTGTTATAATTATTTTAAAGAATCAATAAATGCTCATATACATTTTTATTTTACACTATTTAGCACCTGATATCAATCACAAAGTTCATAAATTTACAATTTTTTTGGAGGAAGATTTTGATATACATCACAGGAGATACCCACGGCGACTACGAAATCTTTAACGAAAGAAGATTAGGACATTTAAAGAAGAACGACACGCTGATTATCACGGGAGACTTTGGATTTATCTGGGATAATTCTAAAGAAGAATTAAAGAACCTGAAAAAGCTCAGCAAAAAGAAGTTTGAGATCCTGTTTGTCGAAGGCGCTCACGAAAACTTCGAGCTGCTGCAGGGCTATGAAGAGGTTCCTCTGCACGAGGGGACCGCGCGGAAGATCGCGGATAATATCTACTGTCTTAACCGCGGTGAGCTGTACCGCATCGGGGATAAGACGATCTTCGCGCTCGGGGGCGGTTTGCCGCCCGAAGCAGACGAAACCGAGGAAGCCGCTTCCCTTCCCACGGACGAAGAGCTGGAATACGCTGTCGTGAACCTGCAGGAGCAGCACCGTTACATCGACCTGATCATCACCCATGAAGCCCCGGCTTCGGTCAAGCGGATGATCGACCGCCGCGCCGGGATCAACGACCTGAATATCTTCCTCGATACCGTGATGCACAACACCCGATGGCAGAAATGGTATTTCGGCAGTCTGCACGAGGACAGGGCGATCAGCGAAAACCTGATCTGTGTCTTTGAAGAAGTCTACCGGTTCAGTTAATTCATCTATCCAAACAGCCAGAAACGCTTGAGACCTAAATCCAGAGTCTCAAGCGTTGCTTTTTGTCGATAATTCAAGCGAAAGCCGTAAGGCTTCCTCTATCTATTCGCTCCCCCTGCTCCCTGCTAATTCATCGTGTTTTCGGAAGAAGCGAACAGACGGTGAATCTTTGCGCGGAGAGCTTTCAGAGAGAGATCACGCAGATCAGGCGACATACGCAGCAGGTTCTCCGCCGCCTCCTGGCTTTGAGCGAGTGTCTCGGTATCTGAAAAATCAGCGATATCCAATTGGGGCAGCCCATGCTGACGGTTGCCGAAGAAATCGCCGGGGCCGCGCATCTGCAAATCCATATCCGCGATCTCAAAGCCGTTATTGGTACGGCACATCACCGAAAGCCGCTGTTCGGTATTCTCTCCCCCGTTGTCTGACACGAGGATACAGTAGCTTTGATACTGTCCCCTGCCGACGCGACCGCGCAGCTGATGCAGGGTAGACAGCCCGAACCGCTCAGCGTTTTCGATCATCATCACGGTAGCGTTCCTAACGTCAACGCCGACCTCTACAACGGTGGTGGACACGAGGATCGCGATCTCACCGGACGCGAACTGCTCCATCACCCGATCCTTATCCTTCGGCTTCATTTTTCCGTGGAGGATCCCGACGGGATAATCGCGAAACACACCGAGCATCAGCTCGGCGGCATAGTCGTTGGCGTTCTGCATCTCGGCGTCGCCCTCGCCCTCTTCGACCAGCGGACAGACAATATATGCCTGCCTGCCCTGATCAATCTGCTTCTTGATAAAGCCGAGGGCACGGTCGCGCTTATCGGAGCCGATCGAATAGGTCTCGACCTTCGTCCGTCCGGGCGGCAGCTCGTCGATCACGGTGATATCCAGATCACCGTAGATAATCAGCCCGAGTGTACGCGGAATCGGCGTCGCCGATAACACAAGCACGTGCGGATGCTCACCCTTGGAGGCGAGCCCTGCACGCTGTGCCACGCCGAAGCGGTGCTGTTCATCCGTGATCGCACAGCCCAAGCGGCTGAAAACGGTGCTTTCGGAAACCAGCGCATGGGTGCCGATGACAATATCGCTCTCGCCGTTTTCAATTCGTTCGCGCACCTTTCGCTTCTGAGAGGCGGTCATCGAACCGGTAAGCAGGTCGATCTGTAAGCCGGTATCGGCAAACAGCTTTATGAAGGTCTCGTAATGCTGACCGGCGAGAATCTCGGTAGGCGCCATAAACGCCGCCTGGTAGCCGTTTTTGACGGTGTGGTAGCAAACCGCGGCACAAACGGCGGTTTTGCCCGAGCCAACGTCTCCCTGAATCAAACGGTTCATCGGAGAAGGCTTCTCGCGCATATCCCGTATACAGTCATTCACCGCGCGCTGCTGGGCGCCGGTCAGGGTAAAGGGCAGGGTTTTGATAAACGCCGCGGCATAATCATGCTCCATGCGGATCGCGGTTTGTTCATGCGACCGGCTTTTCATCAGCCGCATCCCGAGATTCAGCTCCAAAAGCTCTTCAAAAATCAAGCGGTGACGCGCCTGTTCCATCGCGGCGATATCCGCCGGGAAATGGACGTTGTGCAGCGCGTAAGACAGATCGCACAGATGATACCGCGTCCGGAGCTCCTGCGGCAACGGATCATGCATCTCCTCCGGCAGCATCGAAAGAGCTTCCTTAGCCGCCCGAATCATCATATGGTTATTCAGCCCGGCGGTCAGGTGATAGACCGGCGTGATGACAGCGGTCTGTGAAGCCTGATTGAATTCCGGGGACACCATCTGATAGCCGTAGCGATCGTAGGTGACCTTGCCCATGAAGAAGTATTCTTCTCCGTAGCGCAGCATCGACGAGATATATTTATTATTGAAAAAGACCAAATTCAGATAGCCGCTGTCATCACAAACGCTCAGCTTCGCCATCGTCCTGCCGCCCGAAATTCGGATGGTACTGACGGGGGTAGCAACCTTTCCCCTGACGACACAGCGTTCGTCGGGGACCAGCTCGGCGATCGGGGTAGTCGCCGACCAGTTATCATAGGAACGCGGATAACAGGATACCATATCGCCGACGGTAAAAATTCCCAGCTTGCGGAAAAGGACAGCGCGCTTCTCGCCGATTCCGCTGAGCTTCGTGATCGGTAAATCATACAGTGACATAAGCGCCCTCCCTTCCGTCATTTCTGATCTCTATTATACAGCATTCGAACATATATGTCAATTGTGATCCGCGGTGATTCAGGAAGATTTCCGATCGAAAAATACGCATCCGGAATTCTTATACTAATCCTTGATAAAAAGATTTAATCAGATATTAGTGATAAATTTCGCAGAGCGAGGCGAGTGACGCAGGCATACTGT
>CADBUN010000165.1 GCA_902797825.1 uncultured Ruminococcus sp.
CCTCACGATGACCTGGAACGGCAAAAAGATCGTCGATATCAGCCGCGACTTCCTCAATTCGAACGGCGCCGAGAAGCATATCGACATTATCGCCGCCGCTCCGCAGGATTATGAGAAAACGATCAGCGGTTCGTTCAGCGAGAACCTGAACGCGATCGCCTCCGATTTGAATATTTGCTCCAAGCGCGGACTGTCCGAGCGCTTCGATTCCACCATCGGCGCCGGTACGGTACTGATGCCCTTCGGCGGCAAGCACCAGCTCACCCCCATCCAGGCGATGGTGCAGAAGGTCTCTGTCGAGAAGCGGCATACCGATACCGTCTCCCTGATGGCGTGGGGCTATAATCCGCTGATTACCGAAAAGAGCCCCTATCACGGCGCCTATCTGGCGGTCGTGGAATCGGTGTGTAAGCTGATCGCGACGGGCGCTTCCTTCGAGGACGTCTACCTGACCTTCCAGGAGTATTTCGAGAAGCCCGGCACGGACGGCAGACGCTGGGGCAAGCCGCTTTCGGCGCTCTTGGGCGCGTTTAAGGCGCAGATGAACCTCGGGATCGGCTCGATCGGCGGCAAGGACAGCATGAGCGGCAGCTTCGAGGATCTCGACGTACCGCCGACGCTGGTTTCCTTCGCCGTGACCACCGACCGCGCGGAGAACATCATTTCTCCTGAATTCAAGCAGGCAGGGCATCCGGTCGTCCTGCTCACCACCCCCTGCGGCAGCGACGGGCTGCCCGATACCGCGGCGCTCTTGGAGAACTTCCGCAGGGTGAACGCCCTGATGCGTGACGGGAAGGTTTATGCCGCCTATACGCCTACGCTCGGCGGTATCGCCGAGGCGGTGATGAAGATGGCGTTCGGCAACGGCTTCGGCTTCCGCTTTGCTGACGAGATGACGGTTTCTCAGCTCTTCGGCTACTGCTACGGCGCGTTCCTGCTGGAAACCGACGGCGTGGTCGAGGGCGCGGTCACGCTCGGCGAGATCACCGCGGACGGACGCTTCACCTACGGCGACGAGGCGGTTGACGCCGAAGAACTGCTCAAGGTGTATGAGGATAAGCTTGAGGGCGTCTACGCCTGCAACATCCCCACCGATACCAAGGCGCCCATGCAGACCTTCTCTTATGAGCAACCGGCTCACGCCGCACCGGCGCGGCACAGCGCCGTCCTGACGGCGAAGCCGAAGGTGCTGATCCCGGCGTTCCCGGGCACCAACTGCGAGTATGATTCCGCCAAGGCGATGGCGGACGCGGGCGCTCAGGCGGAGATCATCGTGATCAACAACCTCAGCGCCGAGGGCATCCGTCAGAGCGTCGAGACCTTCGCGAACAAGCTGAAAACCGCTCAGATGGTCTTTATCCCCGGCGGCTTCTCCGGCGGCGACGAGCCGGACGGCTCCGCCAAGTTTATCACCGCCTTCTTCCGCAACGCGGCTGTCAGGGACGGCGTGACCGACCTGCTCGACCGTCGCGGCGGTCTGATGTGCGGTATCTGCAACGGCTTCCAGGCGCTGATTAAGCTCGGTCTGGTGCCCTACGGCAGGATCATCGACACGGACGAGAGCTGCCCGACGCTGACCTACAACACGATCTCGCGCCATCAGAGCAAGATCGTCCGCACGCGCGTCGCCTCCAACATGAGCCCGTGGCTCTCGCTGACCAACGTCGGCGATATCTACACCGTGCCGATCTCGCACGGCGAGGGACGCTTCTACGCGAGCGACGAGCTGATCCGGGAATTAGCCGCGCGCGGTCAGATCGCGACGCAGTACGTCGATCTCGACGGCAACGCGACCGCCGACGTCCGCTATAATCCGAACAACTCCGTCTACGCGATCGAGGGCATCACCTCGCCCGACGGCAGGGTGTTCGGCAAGATGGGACACAGCGAGCGCAAGGGCAGCCTGCTGTACAAGAACGTCCCCGGCAACTATGATATCCGGATGTTCGAGGCGGCTGTGAAGTTCTTTCAATCATAAATTTCTTATATCCATAGAAAAACGCCGGTGACTCAGCGAGCCATCGGCGTTTCGTCTGCTTATTTATTTAGTGACCGGTGACAAGTGACCGGTGACCGGTTAATTCCCCGGGGAGCGATGACTAATCCATTAGGATTACTTGCTTTCCTCGGCGGTATAGGTCTCCTGACTGAGGCTGAGGTTGCTGACGGCGGCGGTGTTGTTCTCCGTGTCACAGGTCAGGTAGATCGTCACGGTAAAGTCGGTGACCTGATTGCCGTCGCGCTTCGTCGTCCCGTAATCCAGCTCGAGGGAAACGCCGGTGTCGTCCGAGCAAAGCGTGATCATCTTGTTCGGCGTGCCGAGGGCGTCCAGAACGTCCTTGAGCGTTGACTGCGCGGTGATGCCGCTGTAGGTATACGGAAGCGAGAATTCCCTGACCGCCGTGATGACCGCGCTCAGCGGCAGGTCGGCGATCGGCAGCGCCTGATCGGTATCGTTGGGCTTCGGCTGTACCGCACAGTACTTGCCGTCCTTGTTCAGGGTGATCGCGATGACCTCGTTCGGCTGTTCGGTATCGGATGACTTTTCGAGCTTCCAGTCATAGTCCTCCAGCTCGCCGATGATTGTCTCGCCGAGGGTGAGCTTGTGACCGTCGAGCTCGATCTCCTTGCTCAGAGAATCGGCGTTCGTCTCTTCCTTCGGGCTCCAGTATTGATAGAGGGCGCCGCCGTCGTCATCCTGTGTCCGCACGTTCATGTTTTTGACGTCAAAGCTGTTTTCGACGAGCTTCTCGCCCTTCTCAAAGCTTGAGCGGATCGTGGATGGATCAACGGTGGCGTATTCGACCGGATGGTTCGAGGCGCTGTCGCCGTGTTTCCCGGCGCTCTTGTCGGTATTGCCGCCGGAGCAGGCGATCAGTCCGCACGCCAGCGCGGCAGTCAGAAACAGTAGAATCGCTTTTTTCATGAGTTACCTCCAATTAATGTTGTTGACCGGATGATATAATATCTGCAACTCTGTTTTGGCAAAACGCCGACGGCGTGTCGGCGTTTATTCAGCAGACATTATATATTAAAAGACGGTCGTTTGTCAACTGCCGCACGCGGCTTGTGGTTCACGGCGCACAGGACACAAGATGTAGGGGGAAAAGGCGCTTTTTGTGCATATTGTCTAAAAATGGATGAGAAAATTCTACAAAAGTTCTACATCAAAAAATCTTTCGGTTTTGTTGCTTTTTCGGGGGTTATATACTATAATAACCCTTGCGTGACTGCACAAGATATGCGATGAAGCGGGAGGTTGCAACGCGAAGGCGTTGGTTTTTCCGTGGAGTATGTCCGATTTTAAACCGGGCGAAAGAATAGTTTGAGCTTTGATGACATTGGGGTTGCTATGTCATACTGCGCCTGATCTGTTCCGGTTGCCGCGATGCGGCTATCGGCTTTTTTAACGGATGGGGTAGGAACACCCGGACGGGTGTTTGGAAAAGTTCACTTATTTTCGTACCACCCAAACAACATTTAGGAGGCGAAGATATGGCAGTCAAGGAAAAAATCAGAATCAGATTAAAGGGCTACGACCATCAGCTGGTCGATCAGTCCGCAGAGAGAATCGTCGCTACCGCGAAGCGTACCGGCGCGAGAGTTTCGGGCCCCGTCCCGCTCCCGACCGAGAAGCAGGTTGTGACCATTCTGCGCGCTGTTCATAAGTATAAGGACAGCCGCGAACAGTTCGAGATGCGCACCCACAAGCGCCTGATCGACATTTTAAG
>CADBUN010000166.1 GCA_902797825.1 uncultured Ruminococcus sp.
ACGACAGTATGCCTGCGTCACTCGCCTCGCTCTGCGAAATTTATCACTAATATCTGATTAAATCTTTTTATCAAGGATTAGTATGAGAAGAATGAGGAGTTAAGAGTTAGGAGTGCAGGGCGGGACACCCGCACCCGGTTTCTATGAGAATCAAAAGCTTCTGCAAATTCAAAACGCGGTTACGCGTTTCCCGAAAATCCTCACTCCTCATTGATTATACGGAGGCAAATATGATTAAAATCTTAGATTATAACGAGCTTTCCTACGACGAGATATTCGCGCGGTTTGAGCCGACCTCGTCTGTGGAGGACGTCGTTTCCGATATTATCAAAACCGTCAGAGAGAACGGCGATCAGGCGCTGTTTGACTATACCGCGCGCTTTGATAAGGCGCAGCTTAGCTCGCTGCAGGTCACAAAGGCAGAGATCGAAGAGGCGCGCGCCGCCGTAGAGCCGCGCTTCATCGACATTCTCGAGCGCGCCGCCCGGAATATCCGCAAATTCCACGAGGCGCAGGTGCGCCGCAGCTTCATCCTCAACGACGAGGACGGGATCGTGATCGGACAGAAGATCATCCCCGTTGACCGCGCCGGGCTGTATGTCCCCGGCGGTACGGCGGCGTATCCCTCGACCGTGCTGATGGACGCGATCCCGGCGAAGATCGCCGGCGTGCGCGAGGTGGTGATGGTCACCCCTCCGTCGGCTGACGGCAAGGTGAATCCCGCGATCCTGGCGGCGGCGTCCGTCGCAGGGGTGGATCGTATCTTCAAGGTAGGCGGCGCCCAGGCGATCGCCGCCCTCGCCTACGGCACCGAGAGCGTGCCCAAGGTGGATAAGATCGTCGGCCCCGGCAACGCCTTTGTCGCCGAAGCGAAGAAGCAGGTGTTCGGCGCCGTGTCCATCGACATGATCGCCGGCCCGAGCGAGATTCTGGTGGTCGCGGACGGCAAGTCCAATCCCCGTTATGTCGCGGCGGATCTGCTCAGCCAGGCGGAGCATGACAAAAACGCCTCCGCCGTCCTCGTCACCGATTCGGCGCAGCTCGCCCGGGCGGTGTCCGAGGAGCTGGAGAAACAGATTCCCCTGCTTGACCGTGCCGAGATCGCGCGCGCTTCCATCGACCGTAACGGCAAGATCATCGTTGCCGATAATTTGAACGTCGTCATCGACATCGCCAACGAAATCGCGCCCGAGCACCTGGAGCTTTGTGTGGACAATCCCTTCGACTGGCTCGACAAGATTCGCCACGCCGGCTCGATCTTTATGGGGCGCAACTGTCCCGAGGCGCTGGGCGACTATTTCGCAGGTCCCAACCACACCCTGCCGACCTCCGGCACCGCGAAGTTCTCGAGTCCGCTGTCGGTCGATGATTTCGTCAAGAAAACCCAGTATACCTATTACACCGCCGACGCGCTGAAGAAGGTCGCCGAGGACGTCGCGTATTTCGCGCGTCAGGAGGGCTTGACCGGTCACGCGAAGTCCGCGGTGATCCGAACCCGACCGGAGGACGAGGCATGAGCCGCTTTTTCAGTCAACAACACCGTCATCTCGAAGCGTATACGCCCGGCGAACAGCCCAAGGATATGCAGTATGTCAAGCTCAATACCAACGAAAGTCCCTTCCCCCCCTCCGAGAAGGCGCTGGCATACGCCGCCGAGGCGGCAAAGAACCTGCAGCTTTATTGTGATCCCACCTGTTCCGCGCTGACGAAGGAATTCGCCCGGCGGTACGGAATCGGCGAGGACGAGGTGCTATTCACCAACGGCTCCGACGACGCGCTGAACTTTTGCTTCATGGCGTTCTGTGACCGGGAGCATCCTGCCGCCTTCCCCGATATTACCTACGGCTTTTATCCGGTCTTTGCCGCGCTCAATCACATTCCCTATACCGAGATACCGCTGACCGATACGCTGGCGATTGACGCGGACGATTATATTGATATCCGAAAGAATATCTTCATCGCGAATCCCAACGCCCCGACGGGCGTCGCCCTGCCGCTTTCCGAGATCGTGCGGATCGTGGAGAGCAATCCCGATTTCGTCGTCATCATCGACGAGGCGTATGTCGATTTCGGCGCGGAGAGCGCGGTCGGGCTGATTCATGAGTACGATAACCTGCTGGTAATCCAGACCTTTTCCAAGAGCCGCTCCTTAGCCGGCGGCAGACTCGGGATGGCGATCGGCAACGCGTCGCTGATCCGCGATCTGAATACGATCAAATATTCGACCAATCCCTATAACGTCAACAGCATGACGCAGGCGGCAGGCGTCGGGACGCTCCTCGATGACGACTATACGCGCCTGAACTGTGAGCGGATCGCCGATAACCGCGTGTATTTAACCTCGGCGCTCGAGGAACTCGGCTTTACCCATACCGTCTCATCGGCGAACTTTGTATTCGCGCAGCATCCCGACCTCGACGGAGGAGCGCTCTATCGTCAGCTTAAGGCGCGCGGCGTGCTGGTGCGCCATTTTGATAAGGAACGCATCAGGAATTATAACCGCATTACGGTAGGAACGAGGGAACAGCTCGATATCCTGCTCAAACATATCAGAGAGATTTTGGAGGAGAATGCATGAGAACCGCTGAAATCAACCGAAAAACCAATGAAACCGACATCCGCCTCAGCCTGAACCTCGACGGCACCGGCAAGAGCGAGGTCAACAGCGGCGTCGGCTTCCTCGACCATATGCTGACCTTATTCGCGCGTCACGGGCGGTTTGATTTGCGGCTGCGCTGTGACGGCGATACCGATGTGGACGACCACCACAGCGTGGAGGATATCGGGATCGCGCTCGGTCAGGCGTTCTCTCAGGCGCTGGGAGACAAGCGCGGTATCGTGCGCTACGGCAGCTTCATCCTGCCGATGGACGAGACGCTGATCCTGACCGCCGCGGATATCTCCGGACGGAGCTATCTGAACTTTGATTTACAGATTCCGACTCAGAAGGTCGGCACCTTCGATACGGAGCTGACCGAAGAATTTTTCCTCGGCTTTGTCCGCAACGCGAACCTGACCTTGCATATCAAGCAGCTCGAGGGCAAGAACAGCCACCACATCATCGAGGGCACATTCAAGTCCTTCGGCAGAACGATGAAGCAGGCGGTCGCGATCGACGAAGCCTTCCGCGACGAGATTCCGTCTACCAAGGGGGTGCTGTGATGATCGCCATCATCGACTACGGCGTCGGCAACCTCTTCTCGCTGCAATCGTCCTTTGCCGCCATCGGCGAGGAAGCGGCGGTTACCTCGGACGAAGCCGTCATCGCCGCTGCCGACCGGCTGATCCTGCCGGGCGTGGGCGCGTTTGAGGACGCGGCAAGGAAGCTGAGGGATTCCGGCATGGCGGACGTCATCAAAAGAGAGGTTGCCGACGGCAAGCCCCTGATGGGGATTTGCCTGGGGATGCAGCTGTTATTTGACAAGAGCTACGAGTACGGCGCGCATGACGGGCTCGGGCTGATTCGCGGCAATGTGCGCCCGATTGCCGACGTGATCGACAAGGGGCTTAAGATTCCGCACATCGGCTGGAACCGCCTGATCGTCAAGCGCCAAAGCCCCCTGTTCAAATACCTCCGCGACGGCGACTGCGTTTATTTTGTCCATTCGTATTATGCCGCCGACTGTGACGAAGCCGTGACCGCCACCGCCGAGTATTCCGCCGAGCTGACCGCCTCCGTAGAGCGCGATCATGTCTACGGCTGCCAGTTCCATCCCGAAAAAAGCGGCGACGTCGGGCTGAGGATACTCAAGGCGTTTTGTGAAATCTCGTAGGGACGGGTACGGTTCGTCCGCGGACGACCGATCGTCCCACCATATACAGGGAGGCAATTTTGATGATACTTTTTCCCGCAATCGACATCGTCGGCGGCAAGGCGGTTCGCCTGTACAAGGGCGATTATGACCAAATGACCGTCTACAGCGACAACCCTGCCGAGATCGCGCTGGATTTTAAGCGCTGCGGCGCCGGGTATATCCATATCGTTGATCTCGAGGGCGCGCGTGACGGCGGTACGCCGAATCTGGAGACGGTTCTGGCGATCAAGAAGCAGTCCGGGCTGTTCTGTGAGATCGGCGGCGGCATCCGCTCGATGGAGGTCGTAGACCGTTATCTCAGCGCCGGGATCGACCGCGTGATCCTCGGCACCGCCGCGATCAGCGACGAAGCGTTTTTGAAAAAAGCAATTGAGAAATACGACGCGCGCGTCGCCGTGGGCGCCGATATCCGCGAGGGCTTCATCGCCGTCAAGGGCTGGCTGGAGCGCTCTCAGGTCACCATTGACGAGTTCTTTGAGAAGATGCAGAACCTCGGCGTCGAGACCATCATCTGCACCGATATCAACCGCGACGGCGCGATGAAAGGGACCAACCTCGACCTCTACCGCACCATGAGCCGCCGCTATCGGGTGAACATCACCGCCTCGGGCGGCGTCAGCTCGATGGAGGATATCGCCGCGCTGAAAAGCATGGAGCTGTACGGCGCGATCATCGGCAAGGCGTACTATACCGGCGCGATCGACCTGAGAGAGGCGGTGAAGGCGGTACAATGATCACCAAGCGAATCATCCCCTGCCTGGACGTCAAGAACGGCAGAGTCGTCAAGGGCATGAATTTTGAAGGACTCAGCGACGTCGCCTCACCCGTGGAGCTGGCGCAGTATTACTCCTCCTGCGGCGCCGACGAGCTGGTTTTTTATGATATTACCGCGTCCGCCGAGGGCAGGGCGCTCTTTACCGATATCCTCACCGAAACGGCGCGCCGGGTGTTTATCCCTCTGACCGTCGGCGGCGGTATCAATACCGTCGAGGACTTTGACCGCGTGTTAAAGTGCGGCGCCGATAAGGTCAGCGTCAATTCCGGCGCGATCCGCAACCCCGACCTGATTGATCAGGCGGCGAAGCGCTACGGCGACCAGTGCGTGGTCATCTCTGCCGACGTCAAGCGTCAGGACGGCGGCTTCCGCGTTTATGCCAAGGGCGGCAGGGAGGATACCGGAATGGAAGCGATCTCGTGGATACGCGCCTGTGTCGATCGCGGCGCCGGCGAGGTCGTGTTGAATTCGATTGATACCGACGGCGTCAAGGGCGGCTTCGATCTCGAGATGCTCGAGGCGGTCTCAAACGCCGTGAGCGTGCCCGTCATCGCGTCGGGCGGCGCCGGCAGGATCGAGGACTTTTTGACCTTGTTCCAAACCCTGCCGAAGGTGGACGCCGGGCTTGCGGCTTCGATCTTCCACTTCGGCGAGGTGAAGATCGCCGACCTAAAGGCGGCGATGGCGGCTGCCGGTATCCCGACCAGACTTTAATCCCAGAACGTGTGAGATACATTCAGAGATCGTTACCGTTGACAAACAGCGTATGGAGGACATGATGATAAAGATTGACGAACTGAAATTTGATGAAAAAGGGCTGATCCCTGCCGTGGTAGTGGACAGCGTTACAAAGCAGGTGCTCACCGTGGCTTACATGAACCGCGAGAGCCTGCAAATCTCGATGGACAAGGGCTTGACCTGTTTTTGGAGCCGCTCGCGTCAGGAGCTGTGGCTCAAGGGCGAGACCTCCGGCAACTACCAGCATATCGTCAGCATCACCGCCGACTGTGACAAGGACGCGCTGGTGGTGACGGTAGAGCCCGACGGCCCCGCGTGTCACCTCGGCACCGTCTCGTGCTTTACCAATCCCGTATGGAAGAGCGACGAGCTGAAGGAATTCTCCTATGAAGGGCTGATCGAGCTGATCAAGGGCAGAAAAACCGATCCGCAGGAGGGCTCCTATACGACCTATCTCTTCGATAAAGGTCTCGACAAAATCCTCAAAAAGGTCGGCGAGGAATGTACCGAGGTCATCATCGCCGCCAAGGCGGAGGATAAGCGCGAGACGATCTATGAGATCGCCGATCTCGCCTATCATGTCATGGTGCTGATGATCGAGCAGGGAATCTCTCTCGAGGATATTCACCGCGAGCTTGCCTCCCGTCACGTGATTGACAAAAAGGTCAAGCAGGAGAAGATGACCGGTGATCAGTAAAGACCTGCATATGCATACCGTCTACTGTGACGGTACGGCATCCCCCGAAGAAATGATCCTCTCGGCGATCGACAGGGGGCTGACAACGGTCGGGATCAGCGGTCACAGCTATACCTTCTTTGACACGAGCTATTGTATGCAACAGGAAGCGATTCCGCGCTATCTTGCCGAGCTGCGATACCTGCGCGCCAAGTACTTTGACCGCATCCACGTTCTCTGCGGCGTGGAGCAGGATTATCACAGCACCTACCCGACGGACGACTTCGACTATGTGATCGGCTCGGTGCATTATGTCAAGGTCGATGAGGCATATATCCCCGTTGACGAGAGCGCTGAGATGCTGAAAGAGGCTGTCGAAAAGCACTTCGGCGGTGATGTGTACGCCTTGTGCGAGGCGTATTTCGCGACCGTCGCCGACGTGGTCAACAAGACGCATTGCGATATCATCGGGCATTTTGACCTGATCAGTAAGTTCATCGAGCGCGAGCCGCTCTTTGATCCGCGTCATCCGCGCTATATCAGGGCATGGCAGGCGGCTGTCGATACGCTCTTACAGCACGGCGTTCCCTTCGAGATCAACACCGGCGCGATCTCCCGCGGCTATCGTACCGAGCCTTATCCGAGCGCGGAGATGCGCGATTATATCCGTGATAAGGGCGGCAGCTTCGTCCTCTCCTCCGACGCGCACAGCGCCGATAGTATTGCATATGGATTTGAGGAGTATGATTCTGTGATTAACGGTTAACGGTGAATGGTTAACGGTTGTGGGAAATGCTGACGCATTTTGGATTGTTATAAGAACTGCAAATAATTACGTCCGCAACTCTTTGATGAGATGCGGACGTTTTTTCTGTCAATAATAGTGTAATATATAATAGTAACCGGGTGAGGGCTTATACTAAGTAGCAATAAAACACTTTAATATCTATTGCGGAGAATTCCGCATAACTGCGTTGTCAGTCTTGACAGGCGCCAGCC
>CADBUN010000167.1 GCA_902797825.1 uncultured Ruminococcus sp.
AGTCTACCCTTATTATTCCCCAGCGAAATAATAAACATCCCCGGTGCAAGCACGATTGAGATGAGCACACGCTCTGCCGGCGGACGATCAATGATCGTCCCTACAATTCCACTGACCGAATGCACAGGGTGGATCGGAAACGCTTCTGTCATGCGGACGATCAATGAGGTCTCCCCACCGGGGGAGGTGTCATCCGCAGGATGACAGAGGGGTGCCGTCTCCGGCTGAGGAACGTCCCTACAATTACTAACCACTAAACCAAACGGTACATCCTGCCCTTCTCCGCCTTGATAAGCTCCTCGAGCTCCAGCTCGGTCAGGGCGCGCAAGACCGCCTGCACCGGCAGCCCGACGGCGGCGGTGATCGCATCAATATGGATGGGATCGGCAGATACGGCGCGATAGACCTGCCGCGCCTCGTCAGAGACGTCGATATCGGATTTATGGACGGGGATGTCCTCCACGATATCATCCGGCTCGCCCGACAGACGAAGCCGCGGATAATACGAGAGGATATCGGTATAATCCGTAACGGGCACCGCGCCGTCCTTGATCAGCTTGTTGGTGCCCTGTGAATAGGGCGCGGTGATGTTGCCCATCACGGCGAACACATCGCGGTTCTGTTCAACGGCGGTTCGCGCGGTAATCAGCGAGCCGCTTTTGAGCCCTGCTTCCACCACCAGCACGCCGTCGGAAAGTCCCGAGATCAGGCGGTTGCGGTCAATGAACGTATGCCGCGCCGGCGGATAATCGGGCGGATATTCGCTGAGCACCACGCCGGTTTGGGCGATCGTTTTCCGCAGCCCGGCGTTGGTCGAAAGATAAGGATAGTTGATGCCGCAGCCGAGGACACAGACGGTGAGTCCGCCGACCTCCAGCGCGGCGGTATGGCTCAGGCTGTCGATCCCCAAGGCGCCGCCGCTGACGATGATCACGCCCACCTTGGCGAGCGAGCCTGCCAGCACATGGGAGGTCTGCTTGCCGTAGGCGGTCGCGTTGCGCGTACCGACCATGCCGATACTCAGGCGCCCCTCAAAATCCGGCATACGCCCCTTGAGATAGAGCACCGCCGGAGGGTTGAAGATTTCCCTGAGTCTTTGGGGATACAGGGGATCGTCGTATGACACGATGCCGATGCCCAGCTCGTTACAGCGCGCGATCACCTCGTACGCCTTGCTCAGCGGCGTTTGCCGCAGCGCGGCGATATCCGCCTCGCTGAGCACGCCCGACAGGCGCCACTCGCCCTCGCCGCCGCGGTAAAAATCGGCAAGCTGAGGATAAAGCGACGCCAAAGCCTTACGCTTCGGCTTTGCATAGCCGAGCGCCAGGCTGAGCCAGATATCGTATTTTGTCGCATTTGTCATCGCGTCATTTCCCAGAGAATGATGCCGGCGGCGGCAGAAACATTCAGCGATTCCGCCTGACCGCGCATCGGTATATACAGCTTACGGGAACAGGCGGCTATCGTTTCACGCGTCAGTCCGTTGCCCTCGTTGCCGACGACCGCGAGCGATACCGCGTCAAAGACGCAGTCGTCGAGCGAAACGGCGTCCCGATCCAGCACCGCCGCATAGGAGGCGCCGATATGGTTGAACCGCCGGATGAACGACGGCAGATCGTCGGTCAGGGTGAAGGGCAGGCGAAACACCGCGCCCATGCTGCCGCGCGCCGCCTTGGGCGAATAGACGTCGCAGCAATCGCGCGTAAGAACTACCGCGCCCACTCCCAGCGCCTCGGCGGTTCGAAGGATGGTGCCGAGGTTGACGGGATCCTGCACGGTTTCCAAAGCCAACACTTTTCCATTATCCTTAATTTTATCAAAGTCAAAGCTTTTGTCAAGTCTTTTTATGACGAACAAAACGCCCTGGGGCGTCTTGGTATCCGCTACGGCGGCAAAGAGGCTGTCGCGCAGGAGGAACGCCTCCCCGGCGACGGCGGAAGCCTCGCGAACAAAATCGGCGTTTCTGTCACAAAAGCTCTCGGAAAAGTACGCCGCCGTCACCGCGGCGCCGCTTTTCAGCGCGTCGCCGCACAGCCGCAGCCCTTCGGCGGCAAAGACGCCCTCTTCCCGTCGAAAGGACGAAGAGGACGAGAGCTTCTTGAGATATTTGATTCTTTTATTTTCTTTTGAAGAAATTA
>CADBUN010000168.1 GCA_902797825.1 uncultured Ruminococcus sp.
ACTGAACCAAAATCGCAGATTTTGAGCCAAAACTCTGTTTTGGCAAAACGCCGACGGCGTGTCGGCGTTTATTCAGCAGACATTATAATAGCAAGCAGGATGATTCCTGGTTTGCTTGTATAAAGAATCGCGGGCTTGAAAGTCCGCTGTGATGATACGATGAGGTTACTATATGTTTCATGTCTCCTTTCCGGGCTTGGGGATTAACGACCTGCCCGTTAACCGCGTTGCCTTTTCGATCGGTTCGTTTCACGTATACTGGTATGGTATTCTGATTGCGATCGGTCTGATGCTGGCAGTGCTGTATGCCTATCTGAACGCCGAGCGGTATGACGTAGACCGCAATAAGCTGATCGACTGCGTGATCGTCGGCATTGTGACGTCGATTATCGGCGCGCGCTCGTACTATGTTATCTTCAAGTGGGATTATTTCTCCGCTCATCCGGGAGAGATCATTGATATCCGTGACGGCGGCATCGCGATCTACGGCGCGATTATCGGCGCGCTGATCGGCGGCTTGATCATGGCGAAGATTCGGAAGATGAAGTTCCTGCCGATCCTCGATATTACGATGACGTCGTTTTTGATCGGTCAGGCGGTCGGTCGATGGGGCAACTTCTTTAATCAGGAGGCGTTCGGTACGCCTACCGATAACGTATTTCGCATGGTCAGTGAGAATACCGGCGGGGTAGGGGTGCACCCCTGCTTTTTGTACGAATCGGTTTGGTGTGCGCTGGGCTTTTTGCTCCTGTTCCTTTTCAACCGTAAATATCAGAAATATCACGGTCAGGTGTTCTATCTCTATTTAGTGTGGTACGGACTGGAGCGCACGCTGGTAGAAGGGCTGCGCACCGACAGCCTGTATCTGCCGTTTCAGGTATTTGGCTATGATGTCCGCGTCTCCCAGGCGCTGTCGGCGGTGCTGGTTATCGTCGGCGTCATCCTCCTGATTGTGAACCGCAAGAAGGATGACGGCATGAAGGGAAGAACCTTTACAAAGCATCAACATTCCAAAAAGAGAGGGTAAAGATATGTATCAGTTAATCGACGGCAAATTAGTCTCACAAAGCGTTAAAGACAGGATTCGGGAGGAAACAGCCTCGCTGAAGGAACAGGGTAAGGAAATCACCCTTGCCGTGATCATCGTTGGCGACGATCCTGCTTCACACGTGTATGTCAATAATAAGAAGAAGGCGTGTGAATATGTCGGCTTCAAATCGCTCGAATATGCGCTTCCTGCCGAAACGACGCAAGAGGAGCTGATCGCCTTAATCGAGGAGCTCAACGGCAGGGAGGACGTCAACGGCATTCTCTGTCAGCTCCCTGTCCCCAAGCATATCGACGATAAGGCGGTGATCGCCGCGATCTCTGTCGAAAAGGACGTCGACGCCTTTTCGTCCTATAACGTCGGCAAGATCATGATCGGTGATTATGATTTCCTGCCCTGTACGCCTGCCGGCGTGATGGAGATGCTCCATTACTATGATATCGATGTTGAGGGCAAGAACTGTGTCGTGATCGGCAGAAGCAATATCGTCGGTAAGCCGATGGCGATGCTCCTGCTGCACGAGAACGGTACCGTCACCGTGACGCACAGTCGCACGAAGGATCTCGCTGACATCACCCGGAGCGCCGATATCCTCGTTGCCGCTGTCGGTAGGGCGAAGTTCGTGACTGCCGATATGGTCAAGGACGACGCGGTGGTGATCGACGTCGGCATGAACCGCGATGAAAACGGAAAGCTTTGCGGCGATGTGGATTTTAATTCTGTAAAAGAAAAATGCTCCTATATTACGCCTGTTCCCGGCGGCGTTGGTCCTATGACGATCGCCATGCTGATGCAAAATACCCTAAAGGCGTTTTATCTGCAAAATCAATAAGGTCCATTGAATCGGTATCCGCATCAGATTCAAAAAAATCTTGACAAGAAATAGCCTTTATGCTATAGTATATAAGCCGCATACTGTGGGTTCTGAGTCAAGTGCGCGAAAATGGCTTATTCATTTATTGATAAAAGCGACTTCGTCGCCACCCGAGAGTAGCGAGTCTGAGTAAAAGGAATGATTAAATGTTCGCAGTAATCGAGACCGGCGGTAAGCAGTACAAGGTCAGCGAGGGCGACGTCATCTACATCGAGAAGCTCGATGCCGAGAACGGCGCTACCGTAGAGTTTGACGTTGTGGCTGTCTCTACCGACAACGGTATCAAAGCCGGCACACCTTATGTTGACGGCGCTAAGGTTTCCGCTGAGGTCATCAAGACCGATAAGGCAAAGAAAATCTATGTTTCCACCTACAAGCCCAAGAAGGGCGAGAAGCGTAAGATGGGACACCGTCAGCCTTACACGAAGGTTGAAATCAAGGCGATCAACGCCTGATGATTACAGTCGAATTTTTCGGTACTGATCCTGTATACGGCTTTCACATCACCGGGCATTCGGATATGAATCCCGATGGTCCCGAGATCCTGTGCGCCGCTGTTTCCAGCGTCGCCTATATGACGGCGAATACCGTCACCGAGGTGATCGGGCTTGATCCGGAGCTGGATGAGAAGGACGGGGATATGGCGCTGAAGGTTAAGACTGAATCCGAAGCTGAGTCATGCCGCGTTTTGTTTGACGGTATGAGGCTTCATCTGAGCACGCTTGCTCAGGATTATCCAAAGTATTTGAAAGTAACATATTCGGAGGTGTAAGGTAATGCTGAAAATCAATCTGCAGTTGTTCGCTCATAAAAAAGGTATGGGTTCAACAAAGAACGGTCGCGACAGCGAGTCAAAGCGTCTCGGCGTAAAGCGCGCTGACGGTCAGTTCGTTTTAGCCGGTAACATCCTCGTGAAGCAGAGAGGTACACACATCCATCCCGGCAACAATGTCGGCCGCGGTTCCGATGACTCTCTTTTCGCTAAGGTAGACGGCGTTGTACGTTTCGAGCGTATGGGCAGAGACAGAAAGCGCGCCAGCGTTTATCCTGTTGAGCAGTAATGACTTTTTGGGGCGGTTTTGATGACCGCCCTTTTTGTTTGTTCAGAATAGTGTTATTGAGAGGGGCTTTTGCATCGGGATGAATCCCTCCCCGGAATAACACGCTATCTATTGAGGTATCCTATGTTTGTAGATAAAGCGAAAATATATATCAAAGCCGGTGACGGCGGCGACGGCGCCGTTGCGTTTCACCGTGAAAAATATGTTGCCTCCGGCGGACCGGACGGCGGCGACGGGGGAAAGGGCGGCGACGTGATCTTTGTCGCCGATTCCAACCTGTCTACGCTCGCTGACTTTCGCTATAAGCGCAAGTATGAAGCCAAAAAGGGCGCTAACGGTATGGGCGGAAGAAAGTACGGTAAGGCGGCTGAGGATCTGATTGTCAAGGTCCCGGTCGGCACGCTGGTGAAGGACGCCGAGACCGGACGTATCATGGCTGATCTGTCCTCCAAGGAGCCGGTCATCGTCGCGAAAGGCGGAAAAGGCGGTTGGGGCAACAAGCATTTTGCCACCCCGACGCGTCAGACGCCGCGCTTTGCCAAGCCCGGATTACCCGGAGAAGAATTCGAGGTGACGCTGGAGCTCAAGCTTCTCGCGGACGTCGGACTGGTTGGCTATCCGAATGTCGGCAAATCCACCCTGATCTCTGTTGTCTCTCAGGCGAAGCCGCAGATCGCCAACTATCATTTTACCACCATCAATCCGACTCTCGGCGTTGTGTCGATGGGTGACGGCGTCTCCTTTGTCATGGCGGATATCCCCGGCTTGATTGAGGGCGCGGCAGACGGGACAGGTCTGGGACACCAGTTCCTGCGTCATGTCGAGCGTTGTCGGCTGTTGGTGCATATCGTGGATGTATCGGGCTCGGAAGCACGTGATCCCAAGGAGGATTTCCGCGTGATTAACGAGGAACTTAAGCGCTTTAATCCCGAGCTTGCCGAGCGGCCGATGCTGGTTGCCGGCAATAAATGCGATCTCGCAACCGATGAACAAATTGCTGAATTCAAAGCTTGGGTAGAGGAACAGGGCTATGCGTTCTTCCCGATGATGGCGGCGATTCGGTATGATGTTGATCCGCTGTTGAAGAAGATCGCCGAGGAGCTCTCCAAGCTGCCGCCGATCAAGGTGTATGAGCCCGAACCGTTACCCGAGCCTGATGAAGAATCCTTCGGAGACGTTAAGATCACCGTTCGGGACGGCGTCTATCTGGTCGAGGGCAAGTGGCTGCTGCGCGTCCTGCGCGGCGTTGATTTCGATGATTATGACGGCTTGAGCTATTTTGAGCGCCTGCTTCAAAAATCCGGCGTGATCGACAAGCTGCGTGAGGCGGGCTGCCGGGAAGGCGATACCGTTTCAATCTATGACCTTGAATTTGATTTTATTGAGTAATGATGATGGATGACAGAACACTGAGATCGATCCCTACCCTGAATCTTGCTTTTATCGGCGACGGCGTCTATGATCTGCTGGTGCGCGAGTATCTCGTGACCGGAAGCGCCGCTCGCGTCGGCGAGTTGAATAAGCTGAAGGTGGATATGGTCAACTGCAAAAGTCAGGCGGCATATATGAAGCTGATGATGGAACATCTGACCGAGGAAGAAGCCGAGGTCTATAAGCGCGGCAGGAATACCAAGGTGCATTCTGCCTCCAAGCATTCCACCCTGTCCGATTATCATGAAGCGACCGGGCTTGAAGCGCTATTCGGCTGGCTGTATCTTAAGGGGAAACACGAACGTATAAATGAACTTTTCACGCTCATAATTAATCATATATAATGCGGACAGTGCTGTGAGGATCGTAAACAGCGCCGCCCATGAAAATGAAAGCGTGAGATGATGAACAAAACCGACAGAGTATGGCATATCGCAGAGGATTACGGGTTGATCTTCCTCGGCGCTTCCGTCTATGCGCTGTCGGTTGCTTTTTTTACCGCGCCGAATGAGATTGCTCCCGGCGGCGTCACGGGAATTGCCACCATGATGAATCGGTTGTTTTCCTTTCCGATCGGCGTGACCGCATTACTGTTGAATATCCCCTTGTTTATTTGGGGAGCGGTGGAGAGCGGCAGGCGCTTTATCCTGCGTACCGTTACCGCTACGGCGCTGGTTTCCGTGATGATCGACCTGCTTTCTCTGACCGGTTTTTTCTATCACGGGGATCGGATGATCGCGTCCGTCTTCGGCGGTATCCTGTCCGGCGCAGGACTCGGGCTGATTTTTCTGCGCGGCGGCAGTACCGGCGGCACGGATATTATCGCGCGTAACCTGAACCGCCGGTTACCGTTCATCAGCGTCGGTACGATCGTATTGGTATCCGACGCGGTCGTGGTAGCGCTGTCGGCATTCGTCTACGGCAGCATCGAGAACGCGCTCTATGCCGTGATTGCTATATTTGCCTCATCGAAGCTGATCGACGCGGTCGTGTTCGGGTTATCACGGGACAACGGGAAGCTGTTGATCATTATTACGGCGTCTCCCGAAGAAGTAGTCTCTGTCCTCACCGGCAGGGTGAATAGGGGAGTGACCGTCATTTCCGCGCAGGGAGGCTACCGTCATACGCCGCGCGGCGTGATTCTATGCGCTGTCCGACCGCATGACGCCTATCGCGTGAGAGCCGCTGTGCTGGATACAGACGAATCGGCTTTTATGATTACCACAACCGCCACCGCCATTTCCGGGCTGGGCTTTTCGTTCTGACTCAGAGGATTCATGAGAAAGAGATTTCACCGGTTCATCAGAAAAAGTGAAGCGATATCTTGACAAAATGTTCCGTTTCCGCTATAATAACTCATGTTATGTGTGCAACTGCGCCCATAACCAAATAACCTTGTGTCGTATCAATTGGTACGGCGCCAATAGTCCATAAGGAGGTGTAAACATGGCATTGAAGGCGAATTACGAGACCGTAATGGTATTTTCAATGAAGCAGGGCGAGGATGGTATCCAGACTCTCATCGAGAAGTTCAAGGCTCTCATCGAGAAGCACGCTACGCTGCAGAGTGTTGACGAATGGGGCAAGCGTAAGCTGGCTTATCTCATCAACAAAGAAGCTGAGGGCTACTATGTACTGATGAACTTCGAGAGCGAAGCCGAGTTCCCCGCAGAGCTCGATCGTATCTACAAGATCACCGACGGCGTCATCCGCTCATTGATCATCCGCAAGCCCGAGGGCGCTGAG